>DATGLJ010000226.1:0-7126 GCA_035294185.1 Occallatibacter sp.
TCGAAAGACCTGCAACAGTTCATCGACCGCATGGCGCAGATACCGCTCGCCTATCAGCCGGGGACCAGATGGATCTATAGCCTGTCGATGGATATTCAGGGCTACATCGTCGAAAAGCTCACCGGCCAATCGCTGCCCTACTTCCTGCGCGACCAGATTTTTACTCCGCTCGGCATGAGGGACGCGGGGTTCTATGTGCCGGCCGGCAAGCGCTCGCGCTTTGCCACGCTCTATGAGAACAACGGCCACGATGGGCTCGCGCCCGACTCAACCAACGGCAGGGGCATGGGCGACTACTCGAAGCAGCCCACGGCGCCTTCGGGTGGGGGCGGCATGGTCTCCACCGCAGAGGACTACTACCGCTTTGCACAGATGCTGGCCAACGGCGGCGAACTCGGCGGCGTGCGCATTCTCGCGCCGTCCACCGTAAAGCTCATGACGTCGAATCATCTGCCGCCCAGTTTGCTCACCGGCGAATACCGGATCGGCTCGCAGCACATCCGTCCGGGATTCGGTTACGGCTACAACTGCGCTGTCGTCTACGATCCCGCCACAGCCGATCTGTCCGACGGCAAAGGAACTTTCCTCTGGGACGGCGCCGCGGGCACATGGTTCTGGGTCGACCCCGCCAATGACATCGTCTTCGTCGGAATGATCCAAAGGATGCGCGGCGGCGAGCCAAACCTGGAATACATCAGCCACGATCTGGTTTATCAGGCGCTGATCGATCCGTCGAAGTAGACCTCGGCTCAACCTGAATTAATGAGCGGCGCAGATTGCATCCGCAATCCGCGCGGCCTCCGCGGCTGGCCGCACCGCGTGCACGCGCACAATCGACGCGCCGTGCAGGATCGCCGCCGTCATCGCCGCCAGGCTCGCCGCCTCGCGCGCATCCACCGGCGCCGGCTCGCCGCCAAAGAGCGGCGCGAGCGTGTGGCCGAGGAACGATTTCCGGCTGAGTCCGGCAAGCAGCGGCCGGCCCAGCGCAAGCAGCTCCTGCTGCCGCGCCAGCAGCGCGTAGTTTTCTTCCAACCGTTTGCCGAAGCCGTAGCCCGGATCGATCACAATCGACTCGTCTTCAATGCCCGCTCGCCGCGCCGCGGCCAGGCTTGCGGCCAGCCCCTCGCGCACCATCGCTATCAGCGCATCGGGAGCGAGCTGCGGCTGGTTGCGCCACTGCTCCGGACGGCCGCGGGTGTGCGACAGCACCACGCCGGCGCCGGCGCGCGCGCAGACTTCCGCCAGCGCCGGATCCCAGGCAAAGCCGCTTACGTCGTTGACAATCTCCGCGCCCGCGGCCAGCGCTGCGCCCGCCGTGGCGGCTTTATACGTATCGACCGATACCACAGCATCCGGCCGCGCTCGCAGAATCCCTTCGAGCACCGGCATCAGACGCGCCTGTTCCTCGTCGGCGCTCACGGCGGCGTCCGGTCCGCCGGCGCGCGAACTCACTTGTGCACCGGGCCGCGTGCTTTCCGCGCCCAAATCCAGCAAATCGGCACCCTCATCCAATAGCTTCAGCCCGTGGGCCACTGCGGCTTCCTGTTCAATAAAAAAGCCGCCGTCGCTGAACGAATCCGGCGTGATATTGACAACGCCCATCACCAGCGTGCGCCGGCCCATCTCAAGCGCGCGTGTGCGCAGCCGCCATGTCGTTCTGTGCCGCATTCCTGTACGATGGTACGATGCCGGGCTGCCGATCGCAGGGTTTCCTGCGCCTGCTACACTCTCGGGCATGACCTTTTTGCGCATGCGTACGGCGCCGCGGATAGCAGCCGCTGTTGCTTCGCTGCTGCTTCTGCTCGCGATCCCCGCGATAACCCGGGCCGAGCGCCGCAACCCGCCGGCCAGACACGCGGAGCAGGGCGCGCTGGCCGAGCGCATTCGGGCGATTCTCTCCGCGCCGGCGCTCAGCCACGCAGAGTGGGGCATCAGCGTCATGTCGCTCGACGGGCAAACCCTCTACGGCCTCAATGACGACCGGCTTTTGACGCCCGCCTCGAACGCCAAGCTCGCCACCACCGCTGCGGCGTATGCGCTGCTGCCCGTCAATACCCTCACCTGGACTACCTACGTCGTGGCCGACGGCGATATCGACGCCGGCGGCACGCTGAATGGCGACCTCGTGCTGCTCGGCGTGGGCGACCCCACGCTGAGCGCCCGCATCTATCCCTACCAGGAGCCCCCGGCCGCGCCGCAGCCAGCGCGCAATCCCATGACCGTTCTTGACCTGCTCGCGCAGCAGGTCGAGCAGGCCGGCGTCCGGACAATCACCGGAGATGTGATCGGCGACGACAGCTTCTTCGTCGACGAACCCTACGGGCAGGGGTGGGGATGGAACGATCTGCAATGGTCCTACGGCGCGCCTGTCTCCGCGCTGACATTCAATGACAACACCGTGCAGCTTTCGCTCGCCGCCGACCCCGCGACGGCCGGCGCAACCACCGCCGCCTGGACGCCGGCCGTCGATTACTTCACGCTCGATAACCGGATGACGATTGCCGCACCGGGGCAGGCCGCACAGCCAGGCGTAAGCCGTGAGCCCGGCTCCATGCTGGTGCGCACCTGGGGCACGGCGCCCGCCGCCGGCCTGCAGGCGGAGCTGGCCGTCGAAGACCCTGCCGAGTTCACCGCCGCCGCATTCAAAACGGCGCTGGCCGGCCGCGGCATCCGGGTCGACGGCGGCGCGGAATCGCGCCATCTCGAATCCGCCGAGACCGGAAACTTTGCAGGCGAGCGCGAACAGCCGCTCAGCTTCACCCCGCTCGGCATCACCACGGTCTCGGCGCCCGTCAACAATCGGCGCGTGCTGGCCGCGCATATCTCGGTTCCCGTGGCTGAAGACATCAAGGTGCTCAACAAGACCAGCCAGAACCTGCATGCGGAACTTTTGCTGCGCCTGCTGGGCAAGCTGGAGGGATCGGGCGGCAGCTTCGAGCAGGGCACAAGGGTTGTCCGGCAGTTCCTTGTCAATGCCGGCATCGACGACGGCGACTTCTTCTTCTACGATGGCTCCGGCCTCAGCCCGGACGACCGGATCGCTCCGCGCGCCCTGACCAGACTGCTCACCTACGCCGCGCATCAGCCCTGGGGCGAGCAGTGGCGGGATACGCTGCCCATCGCCGGCGTGGATGGAACTTTGCAGAGCAGGTTCCGCAACTCGCCGCTGGCAGGCAAAATATGGGCCAAGACCGGCACGCTGAATGAAACCAGCTGCATCACCGGCTACCTGACGGCGGCCAGCGGCCGGACCATCGCCTTCTCTGTGATGGTGAACGCGCGCCGCCCCGGCAGCCAGGCCGAGTTGCAGGCGCTCGACAGGATTGTCGAAGCGATCGGCGCGGCGGAGTAAGCTCCTGCATCCCTGTATCATGTAAGCCAGATGCGCTCCTGCAACTTCCTCTTTCGCGCCGCCTGGTCAGCAGGCATGGCGGCTGCTGCCATCCTCGGCGGATGCAGGCAGTTGCCGCCCTCGAAACCGGCTTCGCAGTGGACCGCGCAGGAGGCGCGCGGAGCTGCCGTCTTTCAGGCCAACTGCGCGCGCTGCCATCATCCAACAAGCACGCGGCCGCTCCACGGACCCGGGCTGCAGGCCATCACTAAAATCAAATCGATGCCCAGCGGCGCGCCGCCCACCGACGAGCGGCTGACCGACAGAATCCTGCACGGCTACGGCATGATGCCCGCTACGCCACTCACGGACGGCCAGCTCCGGGACCTGCTGGCCTATTTGCATACGCTATGAGCGACCAACCACAGGACAGACAAAGCGCCGGCGATTCAAACGCCTCACAACAGGCCGGAAATGCGATTTTCCGTTTCCCGGCGCTTGCCGCCATCGGCTTTTACATGCTCATTCTCGCCGGCGTGGTGATCATCGGCGTGGTCACGCGGCATTTTCCGCCTCTTTATCTTTTGTTTCCGGTACTGTTCATCGCCGCCGGCCTGGGGCTGCTGCTGCTCCTTCGCTGGGCGTGGGCGCTCACGCTGGCCGCCGTCGTCATGCTCGTCGGATTATTTCTTTACCAGTTCTCGCGCGCGCACGCGCCCTCTGCTCTGGTGCAGGGCCTGCTCAACCTGGTCTTCTTCCTCTACCTCGTGCGCACCGAGATTCGCGGCAGCCTGAGATAAGTCCGGTTTCAGGTTTGCATCCCGATGCGGACTGCGCGCCCGGATGCCGGGAAATCGCTGCCGGCGCGTCTCCGGCTGTATGCTCTTCAGCGCGCATGAGGTCCCCGCTTTTTCCTTCCTCGGATTACGCGAGAACGCCCGGCCGGCGGCGTGCGCCTTCGGTCCCGATCCCGGCCGATACAATGAAACCTGTGAACTACCAGCCGAGCGCATCCTTCGATGCGGCAGTTTCGCCCGCAGATCTGGTTCAGATCGAGCCGGCGCGGCGCCTGCCTGCTCCCAAACCGGACTGGCTGAAGGCTCGCGCTCCGGCCGGCGAAAACTACCACGAGCTCAAGCGCCTGGCCCGCTCGCTCCGGCTGCATACCGTGTGCGAAAGCGCGCAGTGCCCCAATATCGGCGAGTGCTGGCAGCACAAGACGGCGACCTTCATGATGCTCGGCAATCTGTGCACGCGCCGCTGCGGCTTTTGCGCCGTGCCCAAGGGCCGGCCCGAACCGATCGACTTCGACGAGCCGCGAAGAGTCGCCGAAGCGGTAGCCAGACTGGGGCTGCTCCATGCAGTGGTTACCAGCGTGAACCGCGACGACGATCTGGTAGGCGGCGCGCGCGCCTTCGCCATGGTCATCGCCGAAATTCGCCGTCAGGCGCCGGGCTGCGGCGTGGAAGTTCTCATCCCCGACTTTCAGGGCAATCGGGAAGCCATCCGCATCGTCGTCGAAGCGCAGCCCGAGATCCTGAACCACAACACCGAAACCGTTCCGCGCCTCTATCGCGTGGTCCGTTCCGGCGCGCGCTATGAGCGAACGCTCGAACTGCTGCGTTACTGCAAGCAGCTGCGGCCCGCAGGACTCACGAAGTCGGGCGTCATGGTCGGCCTCGGCGAGGAAACGCACGAGCTGCTGGCCGTCTTCGGCGATCTTGCCGCTGCAGGCTGCGACATCCTCACCATCGGCCAATACCTGCGCCCCTCGCGCAATCACCTGCCCATGAAGCGCATCTACACGCCGCGCGAATTTGCCGAGCTGAAGATCGAAGCGCTGAAGATGGGCTTCCGGCACGTCGAGTCCGGCCCTCTCGTACGTTCGAGTTACCACGCGCACGAGCAGGCGGCGGCAACCGGAAAGAATCCCGTCACCGCCCGCGCCGGCTGTTTTTAAAGCCTTCGCTCAAAGAGCCCTTCATGGCTGAACTTCCGCCGGGCGCAGCCGGTTTACCTTCCGCCTGATGTTTCCGCAAGGAAGTGCGGTCACAACGCCGGATGCGCGCGAGCATCGCGGGCGGCGATGCGATGAGCAGTGAAGCCGTAGAGCGCGACGGCCGCGTAGCCCATCAGAGGAACAATGTACCCCTGTGCGACACTGCCCGTCTGCCGCGCAATCCATCCCAGAACGGGCGGAAACACCGCTCCTCCGGCGACAGCCATCACTAAAAACGACCCGGCCAGCTTGGTGTTCGATCCGAGTCCTTTTACGCCGAGTGCGAATGTCGTCGGAAACATAATCGACAGAAAGAAACTGCTGAGGACGATCGCGTAGGCGCCGTGCAGGCCGGGATGGGTGATCGCGAATGCAAGAAGACCAATATTGACGACAGCGTAAATTCCCATCAGCCTGCTGGCCGGGATGAACCGCATCAGCTGCGTCCCGACAAAGCGTCCGGCAGCCATTGCGATCAGTGTCGCCGTCAGGTAACCCGCGGCGACGCGTTCGCTTACCCCGGTGAACTGCTTCATGTAGGGAATCAGCGCGCTCCAGGTGGCCACCTGCGCTCCGACATTGCAGAAGTTGGCCGCGACGGCCAGCCACAGATGGGGATAATGCAGCAGCGCCCGGAACGATCCGCGATCTGCTGGTTCGTTTTCGCTCGCAATGGCCGGAAACTCCATCCGCGAGAGCAGTAAAGCGAATGCAAGCACCACCAGTCCCAGCAGGACATACGTGGGCACAACGCGCATGCGCTCGCTGTGCAGGTATGCAGCATAGGTTCCTGCGCTGCGCATGGCGGCGATCTGCGGCTGGCTGAGCTCGATGCCGGAAAAGATAAAGTGCGCGCCGACGATTACGCCGACAATCGTTCCCGGAGGGTTGAATGACTGCACAAAGTTCAGCCGCCGTTCCGAAGTTCCCGGCGGGCCGAACTGCGCCATAAAAGGATTGCAGGCCGTCTCCAGCATCGATGCGCCGCAGCCGACCATGAACAGCGCAAATAGAAACGGCAGATAAACGCCGCTCATCGCCGCAGGCCAGAACAGCACCATGCCCGTTCCGAAGGTCGCCATCCCTGCAATCATTCCCGTTTTGTAACCCCAGCGGCGCATCATCAACGCCGCAGGGATGGCCATGCAGAAGTAACCCAGAAAATTTGCGGTCTGCACGAGCTGCGCGCCAAGCTGCGTCAGCTCGAAGGACTTTTTGAACTGCTGGACGAGGATGTCGGTGAGATTGTTCGACATGCCCCAGAGGAAGAATAGGACCGTAACAAGAGCAAATAGAAGACGGCCGTGGCTGGGAAACATCGCCGCCTTGCCGCCTTGCAAGGCGGGCTCTGCGCCGGCCTGGTTTTGGATAGTCACCTGCATTGCTGGAACCGTGTCCTGTGTGTTCTGCGCAATTGTGGCGCGCCTGAGATACGCGGCGGCGATTGACAGCGCGCCTTGGCGGCAGCTGCTTGTCGCCTCCGAACAGCTCCCGCGGAAAGCGGCCGCTATCTTTTCACTTCTATCGACTCGACGAGCGGCAGAATTGTGCGGTCCAGCTCGTCGTCATTGACGGCATTGAGCTGAACGTTTTTGAAAAGTCCCCAGTGCTCGACCAGCTCCGCCATCTTGCCCGGCGCGACGGCCGCCAGCGGCCCCAGGGTCTCCACTTCGAGAAACTGATCGTTGGTAAAGGTTTCGAACGAGCACCCGAAGTCCGGATACCTGGCATTGGGATCGGCGGCGGTGCGTTTGACAAACAATTCGCCGTTCAACAGGTAGGCCGCCCACGTGTCC
>DATGLJ010000227.1:0-8534 GCA_035294185.1 Occallatibacter sp.
ACCAGATTGTAGCTGTCGGCGCGCAGGTTCTCCTTGCGCAGTTGCACCACCGCCCACGGGGTTCTGCCCGTCCGCGGATCGCGCAGCCCGACTGGCTTCATCGGCCCAAAGCGCAGCGTATCGCGCCCGCGCCGCGCGAGAACCTCGATCGGCAGGCAGCCCTCAAAGTAGTCGAGATTCTCCCACTCTTTTTTCTCGGCAGGCTCGGCGGCAATCAGCGCATCGTAGAAGCGATCGTACTCCGCCCGATCCATCGGGCAGTTGATGTAATCGGCCGTGCCGTTGTCCCACCGTGCGGCGAAGTACACGCGCTCCATGTCGATTGTCTCGGCATCGACGATGGGAGAAATGGAGTCGTAAAAGGCCAGGCGCCCCGACCCTGTCAGCCGCTCGATCTCGCGGCTCAGCGCATCCGAGGTCAGCGGCCCGGTCGCCACTATGGTGAGCTGCGTATCGCCGCCGGAATCGGCCAGGCTGGTCACTTCCTCCCGGATCACGCGAATTCGCGGCTCGGCGGCAATCGCCTCCGAGATGCGCCGCGAAAACTCCACGCGGTCCACAGCCAGCGCGTGGCCCGCTGGTACAGCAGTTGCGTCCGCGAGAGCCAGAAGTGCGCAGCCTCCGCGGCGCATCTCCTGCTTCAGCAGCCAGGGCGCCGTGTTCGGCGACTCGCTCTTCAGTGAATTCGAGCAGACCAGCTCGCCGAATCCGGTCGTCTGGTGGGCGGGCGTGAGCAGCGGCTTGCCGTCGACCACTCTGCGCATTTCGTAGAGATCCACCTCGCAGCCGAATCGCGCTGCCGTCAGCGCCGCCTCCGGCCCGGCCAGACCTCCGCCGATGACTCGAATCCTCAAACCGTCTCCTCTGCCTCCGCCCGGCTGGACTTTCCCCGCTCCGATCCATCATTTACGCCGTCCGCCAGCCGCAGCAGCGCCTCGCCGCTCACCCGCACATTTCGCCACTCATCCAGAAATTCAGCCCCCATAGCACGGTAAAAGTCGATGGCCGGCGTATTCCAGTCCAGAACCTCCCATTGCAGCCGCTGGCACCCACGCTCCACGGCAAAGGCCGCCACGCGCTGCAGCAGCGCCTTGCCAATGCCCATTCCGCGGAAGCGCGGCTCGACGAACAGGTCCTCGAGGTAGACTCCAGGCCGGCCTTTCCATGTGGAGTAGTTGAAAAAGAACAGCGCAAAACCGGCCGGTTCGCCATCCTGCTCCGCCATCAGGCAGAAATAAAACGGGTTGGGGCCAAAACCATCGCGCAGCAGACCCTCTTCGGTGGCCGTAACCTCCTGTGGCGCCCGCTCGTAGAGGGCCAGACCGCGGATAAACGCGAGAATCTGCGGGACATCGGCCGGGGTTGCGGGGCGGATCGCAGTGGGCATGATCCGATTTTAGGGTCTGATACGCGCTGCGGCATTGCGCCCCCGCAATCGCAAAGTCGCAAAACTGCGCAGCGGCGGCGGCAGGCCCCATCCGGGCTCGAATCCACCTCGAATCCAGCGTCTTCGAACAGCTATCTTGTCCAAACTTGCGGAGACGATTTAACTTGAGTCTGACACTAGGATAGTGTTCGGCGACAGGCATCGGCTCATCCGGCCCTGCCGGCAATGCTTAGATTTGAGCCCGCGGGGCAATCCGCTTCCGCCGCTCCAAAAGAAGAGGGAGAAAAACATGAAACGCAGTCTTTCGCTTTGGCTGAGTCTGTCGGCGATGCTCGCCTTCGTCTTTGTGCCAGCCTTTGCCCAGAACGCCCCGAGCGAGCCCACGGGCAAGATCCACGGCCAGGTGATCAATCCCACCGGCCAGCCGCAGACAAATGGCACCGTGAGCCTTTCGACCGATGGCGGCGCAACTTCCAAATACACCTTCAACGTGAACAGCGACGGCACCTTCAGCGGCGAAGCCGCTCCCGGCACATATTCGCTCATCTACCGCGCGCCCGACACGCCCAAGGGGCAGATGGTCGACGAGGTGAAGAACGTAAAGATCGTCGCCGGTCAGGACATCGAGCAGAACGACGACATGAGCCGGGCCGAGTACCTGGCCAAGATGACGCCCGAGCAGCGCAAGCAGCTTGAACAACTGAAACAGGAGAACGCCGAGGCGCTGAAAGCCAACGCCGTTATCGCCCACCTGAACGCCGACCTGAAGGTCGTCGCCCAGGACCAGAAGGACGTTGACGAGGCGACCCAGACCGCCCAGCAGCAGCTCGGCGCAAGCGCCAGCAAGAGCGACATCGAAGCCAAGGCCAACGAGATCAAGACGGCCAAGTACACCGATATTGAAAGCCTGATGACCAAGGATACGGCGGCCAAGCCCGACGAGGCCCTGCTGTGGGCCAAGCTCGGCTATGCGCAGGCGGGCCTGAAAAAATACGACGACGCTCTCGCCAGCTACAAGAAGGCCGTCGATCTGGAAACTGCGGCGAAGAAGCCGCGCATGGAGATCATCGGTCTTGCCCAGGCCGGCCTCGGAGAAGTCTATGCGCGCACAGGGAAAGTGGACGAGGCCAACGCCGCCTATGACGCCGCGGCCAAGGCCGATCCAGCCCGTGCCGGCCTCTACCTGAAGAATGAAACCATCATCTTCTTCCAGCAGGGCAACGGCGCAGCGCAGGCGCAGGCGGCCGATAAAGCCATCGCGGTCAATCCCAACGATCCGATCCTGTATTACCTCAAGGGCAACGCGCTTGTGCAGAATGCCTCGGTCGACCCCAAAACGCACGAGATCGTTCTGCCGCCGGGGTGCGAGGAGGCCTACCAGAAATACCTGCAGCTTGCTCCCAACGGGCCTTTCGCCCCTGAAGTCACGGGCATTCTGCAATCCGCAGGCCAGAAGATCAACTCCACGTACAAGGCCGGCAGGCACTGAACCGGCTGGATCCGCAACACACGAAGGCGTCCGGCGAATCGGACGCCTTCGTTTTTATTGCCTGATGCCCGCCAGATCGTCGCAACGGCCACCCGGCGGGATCCCGCAGCGGCAGTCCGTCGTTCGGGGCTCTACAATCCAATCCATGAGTCCGGAACTGCTGAGCTACGAGGAAGCCGCGCGCCTGGTCGCTGCTCACGCCGCGCAGTTGACGCCCTGCGGCCGCATCGAGAGCGTGGCTTTGTCCCGGGCGCGCGGACGCGTCCTTGCCCGGCCGCTCGTCGCCGACCTCGACCAGCCTCCGTTCCCCCGCGCCACCCGGGATGGCTTTGCCTGCCGCGCAGAGGAAGCCTCGCGCCATCAGCCGCTGGCCATCGCCGGCGCTTCGCGCGCAGGCGATCCGCCCTCCGGCCCGCTGCCCCCCGGCGCAGCGTGGGAGATCATGACCGGCGCTCCGGTTCCCGCAGGAGCCGACGCCGTCATGATGATCGAGCATGTCGAGACGGCTGGACATAGCCGGACAGCAACCGTCCGCCTGCTGCCGCCGCGCACCATCGCCGCCGGAGAAAACGTTGTGGAACAGGGCGCGCAGGCCCGCGCCGGCCAGGAGCTGCTCGCGCCCGGCGCTGTCATCGAGGCCGGCCAGATTGCGCTCGCCGCCGCATGCGGATATGCCGAACTCTGCGTTTTTGCCCGTCCGCGCGTCGCCATCCTGGCAACCGGCGACGAGCTTGTCCCGGTTGAAGCCAAACCAGGCCCGGGCCAGATTCGGAATTCGAACGGTCCCATGCTCGCCGCGATGGTCGAAGCCGCCGGAGGCGATCCGTGGCTGCTGCCCGCTGCCGCCGATTCGGCCGGAGCCCTCGACGCAGCCATCGCCGAGGCCCGCACAGCCGACCTCGTGCTCATCACCGGCGGCGTCTCGGCCGGAAAATTCGACCTTGTGGAACCGGCTCTGGCGCGCGCCGGCGCAACCCTCCACTTCACCGGCGTAAAAATCCAGCCCGGCAAGCCGGCGGTTTTCGGCGAATTTCCAGCCGATTCGCCTGACCAAAAGAAAAACGGCGCGAAGTGCTTCGGGTTGCCGGGGAATCCCGTTTCGTCTGCAGTGACGTTCCTGCTTTTCGTCGCGCCGGTGCTGGCAGCGCTGGCCGGCCGGCGCGATGGCGGCCCGCGCTTTGCGCTTGCCCGGCTCGGCGCCGCTGTCGCGCACAGGCCCGGTCTCACGCGCTTTCTGCCTGCGGCGTCCAGCTTCGGCTCGGCGAACGAGCCGCCTGAGGTTTCGCTGATCCCGTGGCAGGGCTCCGGCGATCTGACCGCCCTTGCCCGCGCCAATTGCTTTCTCGTCGTGCCGGAAGGTCTCGAACGCCTCGAAGCCGGCGCGGCCGTCCGCATCCTGCTACCGTGAGGGAAACCCATGTCGAAGACAAAACGGCTTTCGCATTTCGATGATGCCGGCCAGGCGCGCATGGTGGACGTGACTGAAAAACAGCCCACGCGCCGCACGGCAACAGCTTCGGCCTTCGTCGAGCTTTCCGCTGAAGTCCTCGCCGCGCTTCCCTCGAACCCCAAGGGCGACCCGCTTCAGGTAGCGCGTATTGCCGGCATCCAGGCGGCCAAGCGCACCTCGGAGCTGATTCCCATGTGCCATCCGCTGCCGCTCACTCACGTCGATGTGCAGGCCGAGATTGTCTCCGCCGGAGTGCGCACCGGCATTTCGATCAGGGCAAGCGCCGCGACCACAGGCCCGACCGGCGTCGAAATGGAGGCTCTCACCGCGGCCTCCGTGGCCGCGCTTACGGTCTACGACATGACCAAGGCGCTCGAGAGAGGCATCGTCATCCGCGAGCTGCGGCTGGAGAGCAAGACCGGCGGCAAGAGCGGCGATTTCAATCGTGGCGCAAGGCGCGTCTGACGCGCATTGCATTCCAGGACGCCGGGACGCGGCGCCCAGCAGACCCAAGCCGATGCCGTGCGGCGCGGTACGATGAATCTCGAAGGCACAATCGGCGGAGGATGAATGGCCAGGGTTCTCGACGGCGTTGAGATTGCTGCGGCGATCACCAGGGAAGTGGCGGAGGAGGCCGGCCAGCTTGCGGCCCGCGGCGTGCGGCCGGGACTTGCCGCCGTGCTGGTGGGCAATGTTCCGGCCTCGGAGATTTACGTGCGCAGCAAGGTGCAGGCCTGCGCGGAACTGGGCCTTTTCAGCGACCTGATTACGCCGCCCGCCGATGTAACCACCGAGGTAATGCTCGCGCTGGTCGACAAGCTCAACCGCCGCGACGATATCGACGGCATTCTCATTCAGCTCCCTCTGCCCGGGCAGATCGATGCCAAGCTGCTGCTCGATGCCGTGGATCCTGCGAAGGATGTCGATGGCTTCCATCCGGTAAACGCCGGCCTGCTTCAGGCCGGGCGTCCGGCGCTTACGCCCTGCACGCCTGCCGGCGTGATCGAGATCCTCAAACGCAGCGGCATTCCCATCGCCGGCCAGCACGCGGTTGTCGTAGGCCGCAGCGACATCGTGGGCAAACCCGCCGCCATGCTGCTGCTGCATGAGAACGCCACCGTCACCATCTGCCACTCGAAGACCCGCGGCCTGAGCGCGATCACCCGCCAGGCCGACATCCTGGTCGCCGCCATCGGACGGGCCGGCTTTATTACCCCCGAGATGGTCAAGCCCGGAGCAACGCTCATCGACGTGGGCATCAACCGCATCGCCACGCGCGAAGAGTTCGACAGGTTCTTCAAGGGCGACCCGAAGCGGGAAGCTGCATTCGCCAGGCGCGGCGCGACCATCGTGGGCGACATTCATCCGCTTGCGTACCAGGCAGCCGGCGCGTACACGCCCGTTCCCGGCGGCGTGGGCAAGCTGACGATCGCCATGCTGATGGCCAATACGGTGCGCGCCGCCAGAATGCGGCGAGGGCTCTAGCCGATGCTGCGCGTGGGCCTCACCGGCAGCCTGGGCAGCGGCAAGAGCACCGTGGCTGCGATGCTGCGCGCGCTGGGCGCAGAGGTAATCGAGGCCGACGTGCTGGGCCGCGCGATGATGCAGCCCGGCGAGCGCGTCTACGACGAGATTGTCCGCACATTCGGTCCGCAGGTCGTCGGACCAGGCGGAGAACTCGACCGCAGGCGGCTTGCCGAACTCGCATTCGCGGGCGGGCGGCTCGACCAGCTGAACGCCATCGTGCATCCGGCCGTTATCGCCGCCCAGCAGCGGTGGATGGACGATCTGTTTGCACGCAACCCGGCAGCCGTCGCCGTAATCGAGTCGGCGCTGATCTTTGAAGTGGTGCGCGACGCGATGCGGCGCGGCGACCGCACAAGCGTGCTGGCCGACTGGCGCCGGCGCATGGATCGCGTCATCGTAATCACCGCGCCGGACGACGTAAAAATCGCCCGCTATGCGGCCCGCTGTGCGGCGACGCCGGAGCAGCGTGCGGCGGCCGAGGCCGACGCCCGCCGGCGGCTGGCCCACCAGATTTCCGATGGCGAAAAAGCCGCGCAGGCGGATTTTGTGCTCGATAACTCGGGAACGATCGACAAGCTGCGCGCCCAGGTTGCAGCCGTCTGGGAACTGCTGAAAGCCGAAAGCGATACCCGGAGCAACAATTCCGCCGCATCGCGGTCATTACAATAAGAAACAGGCGGCCGCGCCCTCGTAGAAGCCGGAATCCTGGCGCCGCGGCGGCCGCATCTCGGATCGGGGAAATTTTCGGGATCTAAGACTATGAAATTGCGCCAGTTCGTTCTTGTCATCCTCCTGGTGGGCGGCTTCTGCTACGTCACAACGCACCTGCAGCGCGGGGCGATTCTCGGCTCCGGGATTGCCGCGCCGGTGCTCGACCATCTGACGCTGACCGGCGGCTCCGGCGCGCCCCTCGAGCTGACCGAGGCCCACGCGGCGCCGGCCTACGACGCCGAAGAGCAGAACAACATCGCCGTCTACAAGAGAGTTCTGCCGTCGGTCGTCAACATCACGTCCACAACGCTGGTCTTCGATTTCTTCTACGGCGCAGTGCCGCAGCAGGGCCAGGGCTCGGGCTTCATCCTCGATAAATCCGGCCACATCCTCACCAACTATCACGTTATTGAAGGCGCCAACCGCGGCATCGAGGTGCAGCTGTCGAACAAGCGGCGCTACAAGGCTCGCGTCATTGGCGCCGACCGCGTGCACGATCTCGCCCTGCTGCAGATCGACGCGCCTAACCTGCAGCCGGTAACGCTGGCCAACTCATCCGATCTGCAGGTCGGCCAGGAAGTGTACGCCATCGGCAATCCCTTCGGTCTGGCGGGAACGATGACGCGCGGCATCATCAGCTCCATCCGCTCGATTCGCAACGGAGATGAGGCGCCGATCGAAAACGCCATCCAGACCGATGCGGCCATCAACCCGGGCAACTCCGGCGGCCCGCTGCTCGATTCCTCGGGCAACGTGATCGGCATTAACACCATGATCGAGTCGAACGTGGGACAGAGCTCGGGCATCGGGTTCGCCATTCCCATCAACACGGCCAAGGCCGTGCTTGCCGACCTGATCCGCTACGGCCATCCGAATCGCCCCTCGCTCGGCATCGTCGACTACCCGATCGGCCCCGACCTGGCGGCACAGATGGGCCTTGCAGCCGACTACGGCGTGCTCATCCAGCGCGTGCTTCCCGGCGGCGCGGCCGAGCGCGCCGGCCTGCGCGGCGGCAATGAGCAGGCCTACGTGGGCAACACGCCGATCATCCTGGGCGGCGACCTGATCATCGCCATCGACGGCCAGCAGGTAACCGACTCGCAGGACATCAGCGCCATTATGGACAAGCATCAGGCCGGAGACACGGTCAGCGTAACCGTGCTGCGCGGCCGGCGTCAGATGACCTTCAAGGTCACCCTGGGCAAGGCCTACGAGGAAAACGTTTAGAAGCAGGCTCCCCGGCGGCCCAGGACCCGTCGCCGGGAACCCGGCAGGGAGCACGGGCGAACAGCAAGCGCGCCGCAGCGCATTACCTTTGGCTTCTGTCCTCCTGCTCCCTTCGCTGCCTGCATTTGTCAATCCCTCGGCTGCGCCAGACGGGTTAAAAACCTTTCAAAACAGAATTCCAATTCTTTTGCGGCCCGATCTGGCATGAAAGCTTGAAAGTGAGACAATTTTCAGGTGAAGTTTTTCGGCTCGCGGCTACACTCGTGTTGACCGAAAAAGGGAATGCATTCCGTTTATGGCGCTGCTGCAACCGAAACTGAATTTGAAAGTCGCGCAACGCCAGGTCCTGACTCCGGGCCTGATGCAAATGGTCAGCGTCCTGGCGCTCAACAAGCTCGAACTCAAGGAGATGATCGATGCCGAGCTGGTGGAAAACCCCGTCCTGGAGGAGATTGACGAGTCGGTTCCGATGCTGGATGAGGTGGCAAGCCGCGAAGAGCGCCTCGAGCGAAGCGCCGAGGATCGGCTTGACCGCAGCGCGGAAGAAGCGGCCGCGCCGCCTAAAGACGTTTTCAGCGAAATCGATTTCGGCTCCTATTTCCAGGAATATCTCGATCCCGGCTATCGCACGCAGCCGGAGTATGAGGAGAGTGAAAGGCCCTCGTTTGAAAATTTTCTCTCCCAGCCTACGACTTTGTCCGATCACCTGGCGTGGCAGCTGGGGGCTCTGAGCCTGGAAGAAA
>DATGLJ010000228.1:0-5372 GCA_035294185.1 Occallatibacter sp.
ACCTGCTGCGCGGCCAGGCCGATGCCCTGCGAAGCATACATAGTCTCGAACATGTCGGCAATGAACTGCCGCAGCTCGCCGTTGAACTCCGTCACCGGCTCGCCGGGCTGCTGCAGCACCGGCTCCGGATATTTCACGATCTTCAGAATCATTTCCGCGTTCCCGAAGGACTTTTCGTGCGGCGCGCAAGGCGAGCCGTTACACGGGCCGGAACTGCGAGCATCGCCAGCGCCGCCGACACCGCTAAAATCTCCGTATCTGTTCGATGTAGCCGGAAAAGTTTCGTTTCATCTCCAGCATCGAGTCGCCGCCAAACTTCTGCTGCGCCATGCCGGCCAGCACAAGCGCCACCATAGCCTCCGCGGCCACGCCGGCGGCCGGAACCACGCAAATATCGCTGCGCTCGTAGCTTGCGGCGGTCTTTTCGCGCGTATCGAAGCGCACCGATTCCAGGGGCTTTCGCAGCGTGGAAATCGGCTTCAGGTAGCCGCGCACAATCACGTCTTCGCCGTTCGAAACGCCGCCCTCGATGCCGCCGGCGTTATTGTGCGGCCGGGTAAAGCGCGTGGGCTTGCCGGTCTCCTGCGCGGCGTAATGGATGGGATCGTGCACCTGCGAACCAAAGGAGGCCGCCGCCGTCACGCCGCGGCCGATCTCGACCGCCTTTACGGCCTGCAGGCTCATCACCGCCCAGGCCAGCACGCCGTCGAGCCGCTCGTCCCAGTTGGCGTAGGTGCCCAGACCGGCGGGCACGTTGTGCGCCACCACTTCAAAGACGCCATTCACCGTATCGCCGGTGCGCGAGGCCTCTTCCACTTCGCCTTTCATGCGCGCTTCGGTGGCCGGATCCACGCAGGCCAGCACGACCTCGTCTTTGGCAGCCAGCGCGGCAATTTCCTCCCACTGCGCGTCGCGCTCAAGCTCCACGCGGCCCACGCGAATCACGTGGCTGAGCACCTCGATGCCCAGCTCGCGCAGCAGCAGCTTGGCAAATGCGCCGGCGGCCACGCGCGAGGTCGATTCGCGCGCCGAGGCGCGCTCGAGCACGTAGCGCGCGTCGGGAAAGTTGTACTTGAGCGCGCCGGCAAGGTCGGCATGTCCGGGGCGCGGCGAGGCGACCGGCTGGTGCATGGCCGGGTCGCCGGCATCGACCGGCAGCTTCGCCTCCCAGTTCTTCCAGTCGCGGTTCACGATCTCGATGGCCACCGGCGAACCAATGGTCTTGCCGTGGCGCACGCCGGAGAGCACGTGGGCCTTGTCGGTTTCGATCTTCATGCGCCCGCCGCGGCCGTAGCCCTGCTGACGCCGCCACAGCTCGCGGTTTACGAAGCCGAGATCGACAGGCACGCCGGCCGGCAGGCCCGAAATCAGCGCAATAAGCGCCTCGCCGTGCGATTCGCCGGCCGTTGAAAAGCGGATCATATCTTTGATTGTAAAGGCAGTGGTCAGCGATCACTGGTCAGGGTTGAGGTGAGAAGGCTTGCGATCCTGCCCGGCTCAGTGCGCGGACATTTCCTGGCCCGGGCGGCCGCATCCTGTATCCTGCTCTCGGACTAAGCCTATGAGCTACTTCCTCTTCAAGACCGAGCCGGACGCCTACAGCTTCGACGACTTCCTTCGCGACAAAGAGACGGTATGGGACGGGGTAACGAACCCGGCAGCCGTCAAAAACCTGCGCGAGATGAAGCCGGGCACGCAATGGATCTTCTACCACACGGGCGACGAGCGCCGGGCCGTCGGCACAGGCACGGTAACCAGCGTAGACGCGACCAACCCGAAGGTTCCGCTCGTCCGCGTGAAGGCTGGCAAGAGGCTGAAGAATCCTAAGACGCTCGACCAGATCAAGGCTGAAAAGCTCTTCGCCGATTCGCCGCTGGTGAAGATCGGCCGGCTGTCGGTCGTGCCGCTTACGGAAAAACAGTGGGAGTGGTTTCTCGGCTGAGCGCTTGAGATTCCATCTATTTCTGGATATATTTCCGGATAGAAGGCCGCCATGGGCAGCACAGCACAAAAACGAGCGTTGCAGAATTACCGAAAGCGGCTGAGCAAGGAAGGTCTGGCGCGCTTCGAGGTCCTCGGTCTCGATTCGGACCGCGAACTGGTTCGCGCTTTCGCGCGACGGCTGGCCGAAAATAATCCGGAAGCCGCGGAGATTCGCACCGCGGTGCGCAATAAGATTGCGTCCGATACGCACAAAAAAGGCGGAGTATACGCGGCACTGCGCCGCTGGCCCATCGCCGATCTGAACCTTAGCCGCCCGGCCGTGAAACCGCGAAAGATCGACCTTTGAGCCGCTATCTGCTCGATACGAATATCCTGAGCAATCCCACCAAGCCTGCGCCCTCGCATGCGCTCGCGGACTGGCTGATGGACCAAAACGATGAGAATCTGTTCATCGCAACCTTGACCGTGGCGGAAATATGGCGCGGCATTGAAGAAAAGACGGCGGGCAAAAGGCGCACAGAACTGAAATGCTGGTTTACTGGTCCAAACGGACCACAGGCAGTTTTCGCAGGGCGGATTCTCCCCTTTGATGAACGCGCAGCGCTGGTTTGGGGCCGGCTCATGGCTGAGGGAAACACAACCGGCCGTCCCCGTAACCCTTTGGACATGATCCTTGCGGCCGTCGCCGAGGCGAACGATTGCGTTCTCGTTACGGACAACGAAAAGCACTTTGCTGGCTTGAAATTCATCAATCCGATGCGCACGGGCAATCGAAAGAAATAGAGGCATCCTCTTCTTTCGTCAGTTCAATCTCGCCCCGGCACGCAATCTTCTTCCTACTCGCCTTCCAGCCAGCGCCTGGTATTCAACAACTGCCGGTTATCGAGCGCCCAGACCTTTCCGGTCAGCTCATCGGCGGCTTTGCCTTCGCGCGCCGACCTCTCGAACTCGGTCTGCACCGCCCTCATTTTGGCGTCGAGGTCGTCGATGAAGTTGAGCGCCAGCGCTTCGGGGATCATGGGCAGCTTGGGCGAACCGAACTCGAGCTTGCCGTGGTGCGAGAGGATCATGTGCAGCACCAGCGTGCGCAGCCGATCGGGAAAGCCGGGCAGCGCGGCAATGGCCTTTTCGACCATGCCTACGCCCATCTGAATGTGGCCAAGCAGCACACCCTCGACCGTGTAGTCGAAACCGGCCTCCCAGCTCAGCTCGCGGATTTTGCCGATGTCGTGCAGGATGACGCCGGTGATGAGCAGATCGCGGTCGAGCAGCGGGTATTGGGAGGCGACGCGCTCGGCAAGCTCCAGCAGACTGACGACATGCTCAAGCAGGCCGCCGAGCCAGGCGTGGTGCAACTGCCGAGCGGCCGGCGCTTCGCGATAGGACTGCGCGATAGCGGGATCGGCGAGCAGCGCGTGCAGCAGGCGCTTCAGGTCAGGGTTCGCAATACTCTCGACGGTTGCTTCCAGCCTGTTCCACAGCTCCGCGACATCGTGCGCCGTCGAGGGCAGCAGGTCGGCCTTTTCCACCTCGCCGGCCTGCGCCTTGCGCAGCTGCTCCACCTTGATCTGGCAGCGGTCGTCGAAGCGCGCAACGCAGCCGCGGATCTTCACCGTGTCTCCGCGCTCAAAGTCTTTCGCAATGCGCGGATCGGCCAGATCCCACACGCGGCCCTCGATCTGGCCGGTCCTGTCGCCCAGCATGAGATGCAGGTAAGGCTTGTTCTGCTTTGTCATTCTCTGCTGTCTGCCTAGAACCAGAAAAAACGAGTCGAAGCTCCTGCTCTCGTCAAAGCCGGCGAGATCGTCGATGTAAATGTCTTTCATGCTGCCCGCAGCATACAACGACAGGGAACAGGGGACCAAGTGAACGAGGCCGGCAAAAGCAAAACGGGCCCGGGATCGGATCCCAGGCCCGCTGCGTTTGTCCGCTCGCCACTGCCGTTACTGCTGCGGCTGCTGCGCGGTCGGGTGATCGGCCGGCGCCGGCGCTCCCGGCTCCTGCGGAGCGGGCGTCATCTCGGGAGCAGGCCTGGGCTGCGATGGCTTCTTCGGCTCCTGCGACATGCGGGTTTTTTCGCCGGTCGTGGCCTGCACCTTCTTTTTCTTCTTTTTTGCCGCAGTGTCGCCGCTTAATCCCAGCGGCGCCGACTGCGTCTCGCGATCGGCAACCTCGGCTGCATCCGGGGCGGCGGGCGTCTGGCTGTTGTTCCGGGCCGAGGAGCCTTTATGCTTCTTTTCCGTGCGCGCCCGATCGCTGAAGCGCGTCTTCTGTACTGGCGCGGTGGGTTCCAGCGGATTAGCCGGCTCATTGACCGCCGCGGATTCCGGCAGCGCTCCGGCATTCTCCGTATTCGATCCCGCCGAGGCCGCCGGCAGCGTCTCGCGCGGCGCCTGTCCGAAGCGGATCTTCTCTCTCTTGCCAGGCTTCTCTGCTTCGTCCTTGTGCTTCCTGTTCTTTGCCGGAGCGGCCTGGCCCGGCGCCTGGTCGGAAACCACGGCGGACTTCTGCCGGAAACCGCGCGCCTGCTCACGGTAGCGCGTACGCTCTATCTTTGCTTTCTTCTTCGGCGCCGGCGGCACGTATGCGCTGAACACCGGCTTGGTCTCATTCGGGCTGGCGCCGGTGTCCACGTAACCGGGCTTGATGTCGATGAAGGCTTCCTCTCGCATCTTGGTCAGATACGCGCGTATCGCCGGCTCCATGCGGCTCATATAAAGAGCCTCTTCCACCTGCTCCTGCACATCCTTGTAAGGCTGCGGTCCGGCCGGCGTGTGCTGCGTCACCTTAAGAATCACCCAGCCCTGCCGGGTGCGAATCGGCTCGGTCCACTGCCCGGCCTGCAGGACAAATGTCTTATCCTCGAGAACCTTGGCCAGCGCGCCGCGGCGAAACTGCCCCAGATCGCCGCCCTGGGCGGCCGTGGGTCCGTCGCTGCTGCTGCGAGCCAGCTCGGCAAAGTCGCTGCCGGCCTTCAGCCTGGCTTCGATAGCATCCGCTTTGGCCTTTGCGGCGGCCACCTTGGCCGGATCGCCGTCGCCGGTGGAGATCAGGATCTCGCTCAGCCGCACGCTCTCCGGCTGCTCATAGTCCTGCTTGTGCTGCTCGTAATACTGCATTGCCTCGCCGGGAGTGAACTGGATCTTCTCGCCCACCTCCTGCCGCATCACCTGCTGAGTAATGATCTGGTTGCGGATGTTCTGCTGGAAATCCTCCCAGGAAACGCCCTGCTGCTTGGCGGCGTTCTCCAGATCCTCGAGCGAGGCCATGTTGTATTGCTTGCGAATCTCATCCAGCTTCTTAATCAGCTCGGTGTCGCCCGTGATGCCCAGCTCCTTGCCTTTCGACAGCCATAGCTGCTGGTCAATGAGGTTGCGCAGCAGATCTCTGCGCGCCTCCGCCATCTCCTGCATGGATTCGCCGCGCTG
>DATGLJ010000229.1:0-5036 GCA_035294185.1 Occallatibacter sp.
GGCGATCTGCTCTCCGGCAACGGGCGCCGAGCCGGTGTAGAAGACAAGCTTGCCGGTGCGCTCCAGGTGGCACTCGGCCGATTCGGCGGTTGCACCAATGCGCCGCGTATAGGGCCCGCCGGATGGCGGCGTGCTAACCACCCAGCCGGAGCCGAGACTGGTGAGATTAAAGGCGCGCATGGAGCCGATCAGATTCAGGCTGCTGGCGGGCACGGCCGTGCAGAAGCCCGGCAGCGAGCTGATGCCGCCGTCGTAGAGCGTGACCGGCGTTGCGCCCAGGCCGTTGACGAACTCCTGAATCTCCATCTGGATTTTTGCCGGAGCAAGAATGCCCATGCCGCCTGTGGAGATCGGGCCGTTGTCGCCGAACGAGTAATAGAGCGACTGCTCGCGCTCGCTCTCCGGGCAATGCACGCGCACGCGCAGCGTGTATTGGTTGGCCGGATTGATCGCAAAGGTCGAGCCCGCAGCCTGTCCCTCCACCAGCGGCTGCAGCGTGACTGCGCCGGTGCCCGGCTGCGAAGTCGCCTGAAATCCAGCCGTGCAGTTGGGCGCAAGCTCCGGCGGCATAAAGAAGCCGCAGAGAATGCCCGTGCTGCCCGGCGAGAGCGTCACGCCCACGGCCTCCATGAGCAGCGTGCCGCCCATCTCGATCGGATCGAGCCAGGCGAGCAGCGTTTCGCCGTCGATGCCGTTGCCGCCGTTCATTGCCAGGCCGCTGGGGCCGAGCACAAGCGTACCCGCGCCCCCGAGCGGACCCCACTGCGCGAGGTTGATGGATGCCTCGTTGAACAGTTCTTTGATGAGCGTAGTTTTGCCGGCTGCAGGAAACCACGGATCGGCGGCCAGATTGAACGCAGTGGTGGCGCCGTCGCCGAGAAAATACTCCGTAACGTAGACGACGGGCTCGTCTTCGCCGCAGACCGTCACGTCGTTGGCCAGTGCGCGCTTCACGCTGGAGGTGAAAGCCAGATTTTCCAGGCTCAGGCTGCCGTCGGTTTCGTTGAGCGGGTGTACAACCGTCGAGACGCCGGAAACCGAGAGTGCGCCGCCGAGAGCGCGATACGAGGACCGCGCCATGCCTGCGGCCTGGCCTGCTCTCCGGCTCCAGTTCGAGCCGGGCTCGGGCGTGAAATTGTTGACCGCCGTGGCCAGCGAGAGCCCCCGCGTGGAGAGCGCGGTCGAGCCGGCCTGCGTTACCAGCGAGGTCAGCAGCGCGCCAACGGATCCGCCGATTGTGCTGTTGCTCCGCGGCATCATCAACTGGTCGAGGAGCAGCTCGTCGCTGACCGCCTGAATGGCCGTGCGGTACCGCGGCCCTTCGAGGCCCACGCCGGCGTACTCGGGCAGCGGGCTCACCGCGATGTAGCCGGTAAAGTAGACGGTTCCGTCATCGCCGGTAACGGCCAGCGGCTGATAGCGGGCCGGCGCGGGCAGCGCGCTGCCGGCGGCAAGCGTCAACCACAGCTGGCAGATCGATGGCTCGTTGAGCCTGCGCTCAATGGTGAGCGGATGCGCCGCGTCGAGCGCTGCCGTGTAGTCCTGGCCGTTGATGGTGATCTTCATTGCGCCTCGCAACAGTTCACAGTTCTTAGCTCCCAGCCCCGGTTCGGCTGTCCGGCTACACCAGCGCGTTGGCCGCCGGCAGAAAGCTGCGGTAGCACACCACCCGCTCGCCATCGAGCGGATCGGTGACCGGCAGCGCCAGAAACTGGCCCTTCAGCAGCACGCGCGACCGGCCGGCTTTGTTTTTGGCGTCGAGCGGCAGCAAGGTTTCTTCCGCGCCGGAGCCGGGCTGCAGGCGCGGGTAGTAGAAGAAGACCCGCTCGTTCTGACTGCCTTCCATGACGAACAGGGCCGACCACTCCTGGAAGAAACTGCCGCCTTCGCGATCGACAAAGCCGGTGACCAGCTGCACTTTTGCGCCGCTTGCCGGCGCGCCGCCGGGCAGAGGCTCGGCCAGCGTCAGTCCCGAGGAGTTAACCTGCGCAACCAGCGCCACGTTGAATGTCACGCGGCGAATGTATTCGATATCGCTCAGCGGCTGGCGAATATAGGCGCCGGCTACGGGCGAGCCGACATATCCGGTCTGGCCGGTGTAGTCCACATCGACGGCGATTATGGAGCCCGGCGAAAACCTGGCTGCATCGGAGGACGCCAGCAGGATGTTGGTTGCTGTCGAGCCGGACTGCGGCGTCACGGCCGCCGATGGCTCCGCTCCATCGGCGGCCGGAGCCGCGCCACTGGCCGGCGCAAGCAGGTTCATGTGCTGCGACGCGGTCGCCAGGGCCATCGTAAGTTTGGTCCAGCTCAGAAATTCGAAACTGACCTGCGCGCCCAGAGTCTCGCGCACCTGCTCGAGCGGCGCGGCGGGAATGCCGGTCGACAGCGGCGCCGTTTTGCTCGCCGGCTTGCGCGCGAAGTTCTGGATCCATCCCAGGCTGATCCACGGCGCCGGAGGGGCATCGAGGCTGAAGCGGCCCTGCTCGGAGGGATCGAAGAGCGCAGGCGTCTGCGCGGTCCGGTTCACCGGAGCAAAGTACGCGCGCACCCTTCGCGTCACCGGCGCCGGAGCCGAAAAATACGTCGATGCCATTTATTCCCCCTGCTCCTGGTAGCTGTAGACCATCACGGTTGCGGTGCGGCTCAGCCGGTCGCGCAGCGTGACGATGGGCGTAAACGCCGGCTCGTCCCAGAAGACCTGCGTCAGCATCGCCGCCGGCGGCGTGGCTGCGTAGTTCATCTTGGGCGTCCAGAAGGGCTGAAGCATGGCGAGCAGCTCTTGGTCCATCGCGCTGAGCGCGCGTCCGCGGTCGAGTCCGCCGAAGCTCTGCGTGCCGCAGGTGCCGTACAGGATCTCGCACTGCGCGGCGGCCATGGGAGAGGCCAGGTCCATATCCACGCCCAGTCCCAGCCAGCGCAGGATGAAGACATCGTTCAGCGGCTGGCCGATGGGCGCTTCGGCCTCTTCGACCAGGATTCCCGGCCGCACCGCGCCGCGCAGCAGGATCGTGCGCTCGGGATTGATCGCAACGAGCCGCGTGCGCAGCGCCATGTAAAAAGAGTCTTTCGCGTTCTGCATGTGTGCTCCAAAGGCGGGCCGCTACAACGCCTGCGGCTGCGCCTGGCGCAGCAGAAGGCGGTACATGTACACCTGGCCGAAGACCTCGTTGGCGGCAATGGATTCGATCAGGTAGTCCTGCCCGGCAACGGTCACGGCCAGCGTCTGCGCAAACAGGGCCTGCGCAGACGCCAGATCGAGCGTGCACACCTGCTGCTCTATGCCGGTGGCCGAGACCATCAGCTCCCACTTCGACTCGCCGCCTTCTTCCCATGTGGGCCGCAGCCTGCGCATCACTGCCGGGCTTACCGCCACTTCGGCAAAGCCGGTGGCCACCAGGCCCACCTCGGACTGGCTCGTGTCTGCATTCGCGCCGGTCACGCGCAGCAGGGCCGTGCTGCCTCCCACGCTGCGCAGCAGGGCATCGGCCAGCATGCGCGGCGCGGCCACCGGATTACGCGGCGCCGTATCGCTCATAGATCACCCCGCATGGGCTTAGCCCAGCCTGCTCGCGACATACGGCGCCAGCCACTGCTGCACCGTCTCGTCGATCAGCGAACTTGAAAAGTACTGCATCCACATCGTGTCCATCCTGGTGTGGCTGGCGTTGAGCGCGGGCGTCGCCTGGGCGTTGCGCACCAGCTGCGCGCAGGCCGACTTGATGTCGTCGCCGATCGTCGCCAGGCCCGCCGTATAGGTAACCTTGACCTCGTTGAACGGCAGCCCCAGCACGTTATAGGGCAGCATCAGCTCGCCGTTGCACGGGTCCGCGTCCACCAGGCTGGGATCGATGCTCGCCCACTGGCCCGGCAGGCCGAAGGCCAGCGCCGCCTCGGCAAGCGGCTCGTTTGCGAGCGGCAGGTAAGGCAGTTCGCCGCGCCGCGGCTTGATGTAGCGGCCCTCGATCGAAACGAACGGCGAGGTGGCCGGCGCCAGCGGCGCCAGCGGCAGATACGTGAGCCGCACCGTCTGCGAGCCCGCCGTTACGCGCAGCCGTTCCGTGTACTGGACGATGTTCAGGTCCGGCCGGCGGCAGTAGCTGTTGATCAGCGCCGTCGCCGCCGTGATCCAGTCCGCCGTCGTGCCGGCCGGCAATCCGTAATTGGGGTAATCCGCTGGCTCCAGGTACGCCATTGCGCTTCCTTCCGTAAGAGTTGGCTGTTCATCGTCCACAGTTCGCAGCGCACTGTGCGCTGCGAACCGTGAACGGCTTTCTCTACCGCTGCACCTGCACCTGGTAGTGCGCGAAGCTCGCGCCCTTGACCACCGGCGCGCCGAACTTGACGGCAACGTACTGGTAGGTGAGCGAGTTCGGCAGGCCGAGCTGGAAGATGCGCGGCGCCGGGTCGCCCAGCCAGTGGTATTCGATCAGGTCCTCGGTGACGATGTAGGCCGGCAGCACCGCGCTGCCCGAGCCCGGAGTGCCTGTGTAGGGCAGGCTCCAGTCGGGAATCAGCGGCAGATCGCCGGCCTGCGTGGAGAGCATCTTCACGCGGAAGCCGCCGGTGATCTGGTCGGTGCTGAGCACGACGTTGTACTCGCTCTTCAGCTCCTGGTCGATCAGGTCGAGCAGCACCGGGTTGGCGTAGATGGCCGTGGGCCGCACGTAGTAGCCGGTGTTGGAAACCATCTGGGCGACCGTGGTCTTGATCGTGTCCACGATCTTCATCGACGTGGTCACGGTCACGCTGTTGCCGCCGGCGGCTATCTGCGCCGCCACGCCCATGTACTGCGTGGTCGTGGGCGCGCTCAGGCTGGTGTCGTTGCCCTGCCACAGGGCCACGTCATGGGTCACCATCACGCCGCTCACGGTATCGACCAGATCTTTGGCCTGCAGATAGGCAAACTGCTTCTGCTGGTCGCCCAGCTCGATGTCGAACAGGTTGTAGTTGATCTGCGCGACAATGGCCTTGAGCGGCACGCTCATCTCCACGCGCGTGGGCGAAACCACGGCCGGAGAGATGCTGCGCGGATT
>DATGLJ010000230.1:0-18309 GCA_035294185.1 Occallatibacter sp.
CATACTGGGCGTCATGAACACGATGGGATAGCTCTCATGCAGAGACAACTGCTGGGCGATGAAGAGCGTGTCATCGGGAGTGATGGTGAAGTCGTCGAGCATGGCCTCCATGAAGTTGGGCTTGCCGGAGCTGTACTGGTAACAGGTGGAGCTGTCAAGGCAGTTTTCGATAGCCGAGACCTCCAGCGCCGCATTGTTCTCGTAGCCGACCGCCTGGTCGTCGACCACCGTGGAGCCCTCGGTGGTTTGCACGCCGCAGTAGGGCGAGGCGTCCAGACAGCTTCCCCAGGCGACATGCGGCACGCCAGCGTCGCTGGCGAAGGAAAGCATGTTGCTTTCGTCGGTTGAAGTGTTGGATTGGGTCCAGTACGTAACCGAACTCATGTCCTCGGCATTCATGAAGTCCTTGGTATCGGAGGCAAACGTGGATTGATCGCCGCCTCCGATGTTGCGGGTGTAGCCGAAGCCGGAGGGTCCGGCCATCATCTCCTGGCTCTGGGGAACGAACGAGTAGAAGTTGCCGATCAGTCCGGGCGCAAACTGGGTCATGGACGGAGAGATGGTCCAGGCCATGGGCACGGCGCCGAGAAAGTTGTTGCTTGTCCAGTGGTTGGCGTTCTGGTGTTCATCCACCGAGATGTTGTCGCCGTCTGTGGAAGCGAGAGCCAGATAGAGAGTGCCGTTGCTGGTTTTGAACGCCGTAGGCGACGCCTGGGTAAGGCCGGTGGGCTGGGGCATCGAGGCCCAGACCGAGCCATTGTTGTAATCGTCGGAGGCGTTCAGGAACTTTCCATAGGACTCGCTCATGAACGTTACGTCTTCAACCTCATGATCGATGTAGCCCATGACCGGCGTGACGGCGGGAGTGGTGGCCAGCAGCAATCCGTAGAGCTTCTGCTCATCGGTATAGTTGCCATCGTCGGTAAGCTCGAAAACCAGCATCTTGGACGCAATCTCGTAATCGCGCAGGTTGTAATTGCCGGAATTGCACTGCGCGATGATGGAGCTGTTCACCTTGCCGACAAAGTTCTTGTACTGGTAGTAATCGATGGCCACGCGGTTATCGACAGTGGCCGCATTTTCAAAGTAGACCTGGGTGCTGCTGCCGGAGGTGCGCACCTGGAGCTTGATGGTCGAATTGCTGCTGCTGCCGGGCACCGGCAACGGCGTCGCGATCTGCAGCGTCTGCCAGCCCGAGCCTGCCGCGACGCTGGTGCTGGTAAGGTCCTGGGAACCATTCCACACGTCGAGGTAAACGGGCGATCCGGACACCACGCAGACCTGCACGGAAAAGATGTAGGGCGTGAATGGGCTGTTGGTGATGCGACTGGAAGGTATGGCGGGATCGTACCAGGCCCAGGCGGATCCCGAGCCGCTGGTGCGGGTCCACTCGAGGGTGGTTCCCGGGCCCGCGCAGCTTCCCGAGGGGGTTCCGGTAGAGAGCGTTCCGGCGTTGTCGCTCCAGCCTGTGGTGCCGTTGCCGCCGCTGGGGTTGGAGATCATATTGGTAACGCCGTAAGTTGCCCCATTGCCGATCAGATCCTGGTTGCTGCCGATCCAGAGATAGGTGCGGAGGTCGCCGTTGGCGACTTCGGTAAGGCCGTAACTCTGAACCAGGCTGAGATTGTCGGGATTGACGACCATCGCGTCGTTGATGCCGGCCATGGTCGCCGCCATGTTGCAGCTCTCCGGCATATTGACCGGATCGCAGATCACATACTTGCTTACATTGTTCGAGCCCTGCGGACCGTAGGTTCCGAGCAGCGCTTTCAGCGTGCCGTCCGGATCGCCGGAGTTGTAAGAGAGGTTGGTGACGGTGATGCCCGAAGGGAGAGCGTGAGCCAGCCAGTAGTTGGCGTCGCCCGGAGTATTCACATACAGCCGCGTACTGAGCTGCTGCTGATTGTAGGCGCCCTGAAAGGAAGTGATGGCCATAAAGTCATCGCCCGACTGGCCGCTCATGCCGACATTGACGATGGTTGAGGGTTCGCTGAAAGTGGGCCAGAGTTGCGGCAGAGAATTGGCGGCGTAAAGCAGGGGAGCGGCCAGGACAGTAAGAGCAAGAAGCGCTGCGCCCATACTCCACCTGGACAGACTGGTCAGTGATCGCATGATTCTCCTTCAATTACCGGAAGATTAAAGAGATGCCGGAATAAGGCTCAGATCCGGGAAGCGACCCTGGAGAACGAAGCGGCGAACGATGCGCCGGTCTCCGCCTTTATCGGGCCTGTAACGCAGTGCTTACAAATGGGGGCGTACAGCCTGCCCTGAAGGATGCGCAGCCATGCCCGCGCTTGTGGCCGGCCAGGACCGTTGCCGGTCTTTGCCCGCTGCGCGGTGTGGTGAGCTTGTGGCTGAACATTCGTGCAGAAGAGCCGCCTGCCGGCGAATTGCCGGACCTGCAGCCTGGTAAAACCGCCGCTCTGCATGACAGCCGGCGGTAACGCGCCGGGATAGCCCGGCGCATTCGTGAGGCGGAGGCCTGAAAATCGAGCGGAAATACGATCCTGTTGCGGCCGCCCTAAAACGGCGCGACAGACCGCCGTCGAGCGCCCCCGGCCAGTCTTCCTCGAAGCGCCCGCTCCGGTTCGGCAGCGGCGGGGACCCATGCAGCAACCGGCTGCGTTTGCTGAAGTAATCATTTGCATCGAAGATGCCGTTCTGGTTGCAATCTGCGCAGAGCCTGTGAACTGTCGGCTCCCTGCCTGACGGCTACACTGACGGCTGCGCCGCAGGCGTGATCCTTTCGCCGGGATCGTCACCTGTCCGCATTTCGGCTTTCAAACCTAATGCTGATCGGAACAGCTTGTGAAGGTGAAATAACCGTTAAAAAATTGCGGGCGCAATCCTGTGTTTACAAAATTTCCCGTAAATATCGCCGAGCAGACAGGCAGGATTCCAATCTGCAGAGGCCGGTCCGGTCACGGCGGAAAAGTCGATGCCGCGAGATGAAAATGGGATTTGGGAGGCCGATGAAGCAGGGGAAAAAATCTTCGGTCCGGGGGAAGTTCGGCCGAAGAGTTTTTCGGCATCGGAAAGAGGCAAAGGGCGGGATGAATTTTACGGTAAACTGGCACTCGCGTCCGAGAATATCGTCTTCCCGCGAGAATCGCAGAGCCGGCACGGTCTTTGTCCGCTGACCAATCAGCACGCCCTGCGGATATGTTCCGCAATCGAAGCGGCCTTATCCTCGGTCCAGGCCGGCGGCGCTCTCCGCGGAGGGCTCTGCCGCATCATTGGAGACTGCGGCAGGCCGCTTGATCAGCAGGCCGTCGAGCGGCACTGTCGTAAGCACGCGGGCAATCGTTGCGGCTGCGGTTCCATCTCCGTACGGATTCGCCATCCCGGCCAGGCTTCGGCGGAATTCCGGGTCGAGGGCGCGATCGATGGCGGCGCAGATCGCGCCTGCCTCTGCAGGCGCATCGATGACATTGCGGCCGCGCTCGCGGCCCTGCTGCCTGATGCCGATATTCACAACGGGCAAAGCAAACGACGCGGCTTCCATGATGCCGCTCGACGAATTGCCCACCATCGCATCGGCCTGCGCAAGCAGGCTCCAGTAGGTCACTGCATCGAGGTTGACGAAGATATGCGTTTGCTTGCGCGTTTCCGCCAGTTCGCGCGTCCGCCTGATCAGCTCGTGGCTGCCTGCGTCGGTATTGGGATAAACGAAAAGCATCTGTCCCGGCGCCTGAGCCAGCGCGGAAAAAAAAGCATCGGCCTCGGCGTTGGTGTCGCGGAGGATCGTAGCCGGATGCCATGCGGCAATCAGCAGAGGCGAAGCAAATGCGATGCCGAGCCGCTGCTCCAGCGCGGCGCGCGCAAGCAGAGTTGAGCGCCGCAGGTGATCGAGCGACGGTGCGCCGGCGCGGTACACGCGACCTGGCTCTTCGCCCATGGCGATCACGCGCCGACGCGCGGTTTCGGTCGAGGTGAAATGCAGATGCGCAAGCTTGGTGAGCGCGTTTCGAACGGCATCGTCGATTGCGCCCAGGCTGATTTCGCCGCCTTCAATGTGGGCGATCGGAATGCGCAGCGCCAGAGCCGCCGCCGCCGGCGCCAGCATCTCGTAACGGTCGGCGATCAGCAGCAGAAGATCGGGCCGCCATGCCGCAAGGGCGTCGGCAAGGCCCAAAATGCCTACGCCGATGGTTTTGGCCATTCCGGTATCGCTATCGGAGTTGAGCAGGCATTCAATGCGGGCCCGGATGGGAAAACCGTCGCGCTCGATCTCGCCGATGGTCAGGCCGTAGCCGGGTGCCAGATGCGGCCCCAGCGCGAAGACGCCGAGATCGACTCCGCGATGAGCGGCGAGTTCGCGGAGCGGCCAGTAAAGATGGCTGTAATCGGCGCGCGAAGTGGTAACCACGCCGATGCGCCGTTTGCCGCTCCGGACGATGCCTTCGCTCATAGAACCGCGCACGGCTTTCTTTCGCCGGCAAGCGCGAGCAGGGTGCGGCCGGGCTCATAATCCGGCGCGAGCCGGCGCATCAGGGCGAGCGCTGCGTGCAGGTCGCGCGCATCGACCGCTCCACGGAGTTCAGTGAGCGATCGATCGAGGTCGCGGCTGGAATCCGGCTGCACCTCGACTCGAAGCAAATCCGGGGACGATGCCGGCCGGACGCTGTCCGTTGCAGACCAGAATTGTTCGGACTCCTTGTCGCCCGGACGCAGGCCCGTGAACTCGACCGGAATCGCCCGGCCCGGAGCAAGCTCCTGCGCCATGAAGCGGGCAAGGTCCACGACCGGATGCGGAACGCAGAGCGCCGGAACAAGCAACCCGTGCGGCTCGGGTTCGCCTGCCGCCGACAGCAGCAGACCGACTGCCTCCTCAATCGTGAGGAAGTAGCGGCGCGCGCTCGGGCTGGTTACAGTCATCGGCCCGCCCGCTGCAATCTGGCGGGCGAAAATTTCCGCAACGCTGCCGCGCGAAGCGAGCACATTGCCAAGACGGAGCGCCACGCCTCCGGCGTCAAGAACGATGCGCTCGGCAACGCGCTTGGCGGCGCCCATTATGGAAACAGGCCTCGCCGCCTTGTCGGTCGAAAGCAGAACCATGCGCGCTTCCCGCATCGCCCGGACCAGAGAGAGCGTGCCGAATATGTTGTTCTCGATGGCCGCCAAAGGCTGTTCTTCGAGAAGCGGCACGTGCTTGTAGCCCGCAGCGTGAAAGACAAGGCGCGGCGCATACAGCGATGAGATTTCTTCCAGCAGAGCGCGGTCTGCGACGCTGCCCAGACAGAACGCCGTCTCTGCCGCCAGGCCCGCCTCGGCGAGTTCGCCCTGGAGCGCAAAGAGATTGCTTTCGGATGACTCGAGCAGGATCAGCGGCGACGGCTCCAGAGACGCAAGGCGCATCGCAAGCGCGGAGCCGATGGATCCGCCGGCGCCGGTAACCAGCACAGGCTGATGACGCAGCGCATCGAGCTGCGCTGCGGGCTGCGCCAGGTCCGGGCGGCCAAGAAACCCGCGCCAATCCATCTTCGTCAGGCGGAAATCCACACCAGGAGTATAAATTCGCCCGCATCGAACGCGCCGGACGCAGCAGCCGGAGAGGCGCGCTCGAAATACAACGAATTCGATCGGCTGTTTCGAATACACTGGCTGGTTCTGCGACTTCGCGGATTTCGATGCATTCCGCAACCGTCGAGAAGACATCCGGGGGACGATCCTCGTGCGAATCGGCAAGCAATCATTCTTCTTTCCGCTTTCTCTTGCGGCTGCGCTTGTGTGCGCGCAGGCGCATTACAACCCGGAAGCGATACGGCTGAACAACCGGGGGGTGGCGCTCATGGGCCAGCAATCTACCGAGCGCGCAGAGCAGGACTTTGCAGAAGCCTTCAGGCGGGACCCCGGGCTGGCTCAGGCTGCTGTTAACCAGGGCATCGCTCTTTACACCATGCAGAAACTGGACGCCGCCGAACGGGTGCTGCGGCAGGCGATTGCCCTCGATCCGGCCAATGCGCAGGCATGGTACAACCTCGGCCTGGTTCAACACGCGGCCAACGATCCGGAGGCGGCGCTGGCCAGTTTTCAGCGGGCTTCGGCCCTCGATCCGCGAGATGCGGATTCGCTCTATTTCCAGGGCGCCTGTTACGAGGGGATGAGGCAATTCGACAAGGCGATTGCGGTTTTCAGCGCCGCACTCCGGATCGACCCTCTGCATGCATCCGCCGAGTTCGGGCTGGCGCGATCGCTGCAGCGCACCGGCCGCATCGCGGAAGCGCGGGAGGCGTTCCGGCGGTTCCAGCACCTGACCAGCACCAGAATCGGCGCGCCGATCGGATCGGCCTATGGCGAGCAGGGGCATTATTCGACCGTAACGCCGGTGGAAGAACCCGAGGCGAGCGGGCAAAAGATGATTCCCGTGCGGCTTTTGGAAGAGCCGATGACGCCGGCAGCCGGCGCCGCCGGAGTCGCCGCAACCGGAGGAGCATGCATGATAGACGCAACCGGCTCCGGAACAATGGACCTGGTGCTGATGCAATCGGGCCCGCAGGCCATCCGGGTGCTGAGCCGCCGGAACGGCGGCTATGCAGAACTCGATGCGCGCGCCGCCGGTCTCGAAGCCGCAGGCCGCGCTGTCGCCTGCGCAGCCGGAGATTTCGACGGCGATGGACTGAACGATCTGGCAGTGGCCATGGAGAACTCGGTGCTTCTTTTCCGGAATCTGGGCCATGGGAAATTCGAGAATGTGACCGGAGCATCGGGCCTGGCGGCGCGCAACCGGCCGTCGGGAATCACCTTCGTGGACTACGATCACGATGGCGACCTCGATCTGTTCCTGACCGGATCGCCGCTGAAGCCTGGCGCCGAGTCCAATGTGCTTTGGCGGAACAACGGCAATGGAACGTTCACCGAGCAGACCGCTGAGACCGGCTTGGGGGGAAGCGGCGAATCGGCCGCGGCCATTCTGACCGACTTTAACAACGACCGCGCCGTGGATCTGGCCGTCACCGGCGATGGAGCCGCTCCTGCGCTGTACGTAAATCCGCGCGAAGGCCGGTATCCCGCGCAGCCGCTGTATGAGCGCGAGACCCTGTCCGCCACCGTGGGGATTGCAGCGCTCGATTACAACAAAGATGGCTGGATGGATATTGCCGTAACCCACGCCGGGCCGCCGGGACTCACGCTGTGGCGCAATGTTGCTGGACCGAACGGCATCGGCCGCCGTTTTGAGCGCGTGCCGCTGCCTCTGCACGATGCCCTGCGCGGCTGGGGCCTGACGCCGGTGGACATCGATAACGATGGCTGGATCGATCTGGGGGCGATTGTGCAGACCAGGACCGGACCGCAGGTGCGCGTCCTCCGCAATCGCGGCGATGGCTCGTTTGAAGACGTGAGCCGCGCGCTGGGACTCGATGCGGTGAAGCTGACGGCGGCGCGCGGCCTGATCGCCGCCGATGTGGACGGCGACGGAGCGACGGACCTGATCGTGACGCAAAGCGATGCCCCGCCCGTGCTGCTGCGCAACGCAGGCGCAAACCGGAATCATTTTGCGCGTCTCGCTCTCGAAGGCGTCGCAGATAACAAGACGGCGCTGGGCGCGAAAGTCGAAATCTTCGCAGACGGGCTGTGGCAGAAATGGGAACTGCCCGGCGCCTCGGGATTCCAGACCCAGGCGCCTCCGCAAATTCTTGCCGGCCTGGGAAAGGCTGAGGGCATCAACCTGCTGCGCATCCTCTGGCCCACCGGGGTTCTGCAGGACGAGATCGACCTGCCGCATACCGAGACGATCACGATCCGGGAAGCGGACCGGCGGGGGAGTTCCTGCCCGGTTCTGTTCGTCTGGAACGGCCGCAAATACAAATTTGTAACTGACGTGATCGGAGCGGCCGTGATCGGGCACTGGTTCACGCCCACGCGGCGCAATACGCCGCGTCCCGGCGAGTGGGTCAGGATCGACGGCGACGATGTGGCGCCGGTAAACGGAAAAATCAGCGTGCGCTTCATGGAGCCGATGGAAGAGGTGAACTACATCGACCAGTTGCGGCTGGTTGCCGTCGATCATCCCGAAGACGTCCAGGTCAATCCGGATGAGCGCTTTCTCGACGATCCTCCGTTCGCCTCGGGCAGCGTCGTGGCCAGCGCGGGCGCGCGGCCGCCGGCGGGCGCATGGGATGGCGAAGGCCGGGATGTACTCGCCCGCTTAAGCCGGCGCGATCACCGCTTCGCCAGCGGATTCAAACCTCTGCCCTATGACGGCTTCGCCAATCTGCATGCGCTTACGCTGGATCTCGGCAGTGTCACTGCAGGCGCGCCGTTGCGGTTATTGATGACCGGCTACGTCAATTACTTCAGCGCCACGTCGCTCTATGCCGCCTGGCAGGCGGGCATCCGGCCGGTTGCGCCCTACGTCGAAGCGCAGCTCCCGAACGGCGCATGGCGGCGCATTCCCGGCGAAGCGGGATTTCCCGCCGGGCTGGAACGCACCATCGTTGTGGACCTTACCGGCAAACTGCCTCCCGGCGCGCGGCGCATCCGGCTGATGACAAATCTGCAGATTTACTGGGACCAGGTGCTGATCGACAACCGCGCCCAGGGCGAATCGAAAACGACGGAGCTGCCCCTGGCATTTGCGACCGAGCAGTTTCGCGGCTATCCGAAACAGACCGAGAGGGCAAGCCCCGGCGATCTGGATTACGATTACGATCTTGTGAGCCCGACAGGGCCTTTCCAGCGCGAGCGCGGCAGCTACACGCATTTCGGCGATGTGACCCCGCTGCTTGAGAGCGTTGACGACCGCTATGCCATCTTCGGCGCAGGCGAGGGGATTGCGGCCGAATTCGACATGTCGAAACTACCGCCGCTGCCGCCGCGCTGGAAGCGCGATTACTTCTTCTACGCCAACGGCTATGTGAAAGACATGGACTGGTGGGACGCTTCGCCATTCACTGTCGCGCAGTTGCCCTTCCACCGGATGACCGAGTATCCGTACCCGGCCAATGAAGCATTCCCCGAAAGCGTTGCGGCGCTTTCCTACCAGTTGAACTGGAACGATCGCTTCATCTCGGGCGACCCGGCCGGATTGCATCGGTTTCAATATCGATGGATACCCTCCACGCCGCGCGACGATCGCGCGCCTGGGATAAGCAGGTGAAAAAACCATGAGCGGAGCCAACTCCGATGTGGTGCTGGCGTCGGCCATACGGCAACTGGAGCTTTTGCGCAGCAGGCAGCTATCGGTCTCGGAGCTGGCTGAGGCGCACCTGGCTCAGATTGCGCGGCTGAATCCCCGCCTGAACGCATTTGCCGATTTCGATGCCGAGCGCGTCCGCGCCGAAGCCCGCCGCATGGATGCTGTGCGGGATCGGCGGGGGGCTCTCTACGGGCTGCCTGTCACGGTCAAATCGTCGATTGCCGCAGCAGGGTTTCGATGCGAGATCGGCAGCCTGCTGCACAAAGGCGAGCGGCCGGACGCGGACGCGGCGGCTGTGGAACGGTTGCGCGTAGCCGGCGCGCTTATTCTGGGCACGACGAACTGCCCCGAATTCCTGATGGCCTATGAAACGGCGAACCTGTTGTACGGGCAGACGCGAAACCCCTGGGATCTCGAACGTACGCCGGGCGGATCGAGCGGAGGCGAATCGGCGGCCATCGCGGCGGGCATGTCGGCTGCGGGACTCGGCAGCGACAGCGGCGGCTCGGTGCGCGTTCCGGCGCATTTCACCGGCATCTGTTCGCTCAAGCCCACGCCGGGACGCATTCCGGGCCGGGGCCATCTGCCGCCGTGCATCGGGCCGTTTTCGATCCTCGGCGCGATTGGCCCGATGGCGCGGACCATCCATGACGTTTCCCTGTTGTTCCATACATTGAGCGGGCGGGATCTTTGCGATCCGGCGAGCCCGCCCTTGCCGCTTCGCAGGCCCGGCCTTGACGAACTGCGCCGCAGCCGCATCGGCTATTTTGAAGACGACGGGCTAGCGCCGGTGACGCCGGAAACGCGAGAAGCCGTATCTTCAGCCGCGGAGGCATTGCGCCAGGCTGGATTCCGCGTTGAGCGATTCCGGCCTCGGACTCTCGAGCTGCTGCGCAAAATCTGGTGGAAGTTTTTTGTGCAGTGCGGAGCAATGTTTTATAAGCCCTTCATCGAAGGCAGGCAGGCTCAGCTGAGTCCCATCTTCATGGAATTCCTCGCCATCGCCGGCGCCCGGCCGCCCCTCGATGCTGCGGAACTGCTGAACGCCTGGGCTGAGCTGGACCTGCTGCGCGCCGAAACGCTCGCCGCCATGCGGGAATATCCGGTGCTGCTCTGCCCGGTCGCCAGCATTCCCGCGTTCCGCCATGGCGAGCGGGCCTGGAACATCGACAGCCGGACCGTCGAGTACCTCGATGCTGTGCGCTACACGCAATGGTTCAACGCGCTCGCCTGTCCGGCTGCCGTAATTCCCGTCAACCGGTCGCCGGAGGGCCTTCCGATCGGAGTGCAGATTGCCGCCAGGCCTTTCGAGGACGAAGTTGCTCTGGGCATTGCCGCAGTTCTCGATGCCGCATTCGGCTATCTTCCTCCACCGGCGGCGATAGCCTGACGTTGCATCACCGGCGCAGCTTTCGGCAGGCATACACAGAGGAACGGCCGCCTGGTTGGGCGGCCGTTCCTCTGTTACCGGGCGAAGAGTGCGGATTCCCGCCCGAGTTTGTTGACGGTCAGAACACCAGCCGGCCGCCGATCTGGATCTGGCGGGGCAGGCTGTTTGCGGTGGTGGAAGTGATCTCGCCGAAGTTGCTCGCCGTTGCGCTGGAAACGTTCGGAGCGGCAAAAACCGGATGGTTAAGCGTGTTAAAAGTCTCGAAGCGAAGCTGGAAGTACCTGCCTTCCGTGAAATGGAAGTCCTTCAGAATCGAGGCGTCGAGGTTGTTGTAGCCGTCCTGGCGCACCCACGAAAGCGTGGTTGGCAAGGTGCGATAGTGGTCCACGTATTGGCCGCCGATGTTCACGCTGCCGTTGCAGGTTCCGGTGCAGGTTTTGGGAGCCGAGGAGGTGACGAACGCAGCGGTGTTGAGAGCATAGTTGCCGGCGACGTTCGATGTGTCGCGCGGATGGATGGTAATCTGGCGCAGCGAGGTGATGCCCGGCGCCAGCGGAATATCGGCCGAGAAGTAGACCGGCGCGCCGGTCTGGAACTGGTAGATGCCGTTGATTACGTATCCGCCGAGCAGCTCGTCGAGCAGGCGGTTTCCGCCGAAGTTAAACATCTTTCCCTGGCCGAAGGGCAGCTCGTAGATGCCGCCCGCGGTGAAGTGGTGGGTGTGGTCGAAGGGCGAAATGCGCCGCTCGAGGAATGAGTCCTGATCGTTGCGGAAGCTGTCGGCCTCGATCATCTTGGAGAAGCTGTAGTTGGCCGTCAGCGTCAAACCGCGGCCGGCGCGCTTTTCCACATGCACGATGCCGCTGTCAAACCAGGACTGGCCCTCGGTAAGGTTCTGCTCGGTGATCGGGGTGGTTCCATACTGCGGGAACGGGACGATGAAGTTGCTGAAGCTCTCTGTGGTTGAGGTGTTCAGTCCGGTCGTGTTGCCGGCGCCCAGCTTGCCGTAGAACGGATTGGCGATCTTGGTCCCGTAGGCGTTGTTCAGGTCCCAGTTGAAATAGGGAGCGGTGGAAAGATATTGCGGCAGAATCGCGTTGATATTGTGCGAGCCGACCGGCAGGTGCACGCCGTGATTGCCGACGTAGATTGCTTCCACCATCAGGTTGCTGCTGAGCGTATGCTGCACATCGAGATCCCAGCGCTCGGAGTAAGGGTCGTGCTCATTCGGAGCCAGGAAGCTGATGGCGGATGGCGAACCGAGGAAGGTGCTGGCGCCCAGAGAAGAACCGACGGGTTGCGGAGCCTGCGAGAAGGGGGTCTCCAGAGTGCCCGTCGGCGTGACGCCGTTTGTCGAGGTAACAAAGGCGCTGCTGGCGCTGAAACCCTCCTGATTTGAGAGCGCATTCGACGAGGTAACGCCTGTTGCTGCTTCGCTGGACATGGTCTCCGGTTGCACGAAGATGGCGAAGCCGCCGCGAATCACGGTCTTGTTATTCAGCCCGTAAGCGAAGCCGATGCGCGGGCTCAGGAAGCCGGTGTTGCTGGTGAAGGCCGCGCCGTTTTTGCCGCTGGGGAAGGTGAGACCGCCGTTCAGGTTGATGCTGGAAATGGTGTAGCTCGTTCCGTCGGGATTCGTTTCCGTTGTCGGGGTCCAGGCCGGAGTGCCGCTGTAGTTTACCGTGGCGGTGGGGTTGAATCCATTTACGGTCCGGCCCAGCCGCTCTTCATAGCCGGTATTGGTGTCGAAGCGCAGGCCGAGGTTGAGTGTCAGCTTGTCGGTGGCGCGCCAGTCGTCCTGGGCGAATATGCCGAAGTAGTACTGGTGGTAATCACCGCGGGCGTTGTAATCATACTCGCCGGACGAAGGAACGCCGAGCAACAGAGCCGCAAGGTCGTATCCCATGCCGCTCGAAACGCCGCCTGTTCCCGCGTTGGTCCAGCTCGTATTGAAGGTGAAGGCGCCCGAAGCATCGCCGAAGTTCTGCACGCTCAGCCGGTACTGGCGGCCGTCGAAGCCGACCTTCAGCGTGTGGCGTCCGATCAGCTTGGTCATGTCGGTAAAGACCTGATAGCTGGTGCCGGGATCGAGCGCCGAGCCGGTGTCGCCCAGGCACTCGTAGCTGCCCGTGGTGCAGCTTCCATTGGCATTGAAGTTGATGTACGGCAGCTCTGCTTCGGTCGGCGTGCCGGGCAGTGAGATATTCACGGAGCTGGCGTTGTAAGCCTGCGCCGGGGTTCCGTGCGCTTCGTAGAACAGCGTCCAGTTCACGCGCGTATCGAAGAACGTGGTCGGATTCAGCGTATAGACGTTATCGACTGTCGTGCCCAGGTTTTCGCGCGTCAGCGTGGTGCCGGTGGTGTTGTTGTTAAAGTAGTTGTTCTTGATCTGCGTGCGATTGTTGTGGCGAACATCGAGAAACAGGTGATCGTTCGCGTTGACGTTGTAGTCGAGGCGTCCGAATTCGTTGTCGTAGTTATCGATGCTCGGGGCATTGCTGTTGTAGTTGTCCTGGCCGGCTGCGGTTCCGGTGGCGTTGGGCGCCGGGAACAGCTTCATGTAGGCCAGGCCGACGGCGTCGAGATTCGGATAGACCGCGCGAAGCTGGTTATTGGGGATCGGCGTGCGCGTGATCTTGCCGTTGTTGTTCACCGAGCTGCGCGGGTCGTACAACTGCACGCCCTGCGTCAGAAGCTGATAAAAGTCTCCATTCACTTCGCCGCCGGTGCCCGGACTGCCGGCGATGCTCTGCGTAGTCGGCACGGTGAGAAACGTGGACGCAGGGGTCGAATCCTTCAAGCCCTCCCAGGCAAAGAAAAAGAACAGCTTGTTCTGGCCGTTATACACCCTGGGCACCCATACCGGACCGCCGAAGGTCAGCCCATACTGGTTGAAATGAAATACCGGCAGCGGCTTCTCCGTGCCTTTGTTCCAGAATGCGCTGTTGTAAAACAGATTGGCGTCGATGCCGGAGATCTGGCCGAATTCGTATGCCGTGCCGTGAAACTGGTTGGTGCCGCTCTTGGTCACCTGGTTGATGACGCCGCCGATCGTGTGCCCCAGAGAGGCGTCGGTGGCAAACGGCTGCACGGATACTTCCTTCACCGTGTCTTCCGACGGGCTGAAGGCCAGAGCGCCGAGCAGGGTTTCGTCAGGCGAGCCGTCGAGCAACACTTCGCTCACCTGGTTCGGCGTGCCGCCGATGGACCAGGCATTGCCGGCGTTGTTGTCGAAGGGATGCACCTGCTCCGGCGCAGCCGTGGTGATGACGCCCGGAGAAAGCTCGGTGAGCGTTGCCGGAGTGCGGCCGTTCAGCGGCAGGTCGGCCACGGCCGAAGTGGGAATGACGGTCGACACCGAGGCATTGGCCGCATCGATCAGCGGCGTGGACTCGGTGACGGTGACGCTCTGTACGGCTGCGCCCACCGACAGCGCCACATTGATAATGGGGTGCTCCTGCGCCTGCAGGGTAATGCCCGTGCGGGTATAGCTCTCGAATCCGGCCGCCTTTACAGTCAGCGCATACTCGCCCGGCAGCAGATAAGGCACTACGTATTGGCCAGCGTTGTCGCTGGTGGTCCTGCTGATCGTTCCGGTGCTGACCTCCCTGGCCTCAATGGAAGCGCCCGGCACCACCGCGCCGCTGCTGTCGGTCACCGTTCCGCTGATCGTGGCGCGAAACTCCTGCGCCGGCAGGCCGGCGGAACAAACCAGCATGAGCGCGCACACGATCATTGCCAGCGCGCTGGCGATGCTGATGCCGGCCTTGCGAACTTTCGTCGAAGATCGATCCGAATCCTCCACAAGATACTCGACCTCTTTCAGTTGCGTTTCATCATGAGGTCTTACCTCATAGATTGCGCGGCAGAGCGCCTCCGTCATGTTTGTTTACCTCCGGCCTGTTTCCTCCGCACTAGCCCGACTTTCGGGAATATTGGCGGAAAAAATCGATTGTTTTGTGCCGAACCAGTCTGCAATACCACTGTAAGGCTTGTCAATTGCCCGGAGTAATGTGCGCCCCCTCGATGCAGGGAAGAGTTGCTCCAGCGATCTCTTGTGGTCAGACCATAAGAGACCGCGAAGAATAGATGAGTTTTTTGCCGGACTTTCGCCTTACTGCCGCCTGAGACTAAGGTTCCCGGAGGACAAACCGGGCGCCGGCGATCATTTCCCGAAAGCCTGCCCGGCGGCAATCTCCTCCGGCGGCCTGTCCGGCTCCGGCATGGCCGCCGGACGCTGCTGCCGCAGCGCTCTGAACGCGCGGTATACGAACCAGCCCATGTGCCAGCCATCGATGAACTTGTACGGCGTTTCGCCGGTGGTGTAGTGCCCGCACGGCAGCACGCGGTATTCGAAGTCGACCTTATTGCGGCAGAAGGCTTCGATCACCTCGAGCGAGTATTCGCGGGGAAACGTGAGGTCGTAATCGGCGTAGATGACGAGCGATTTCTTGCCCTTGCCGTTGGCTTCGGGCCCGCAAAACCGGCCGTAATAGCTCACCGGGCTGATGGCCGCCCAAAGCCCGCGCAGCCTTTCCTGCGTCAGGCCGGCATCTTCCACCCCCCGGCGGATGTGGCGTGTGCTTTGACCAGCCCACACGACATCGCCAAAGGCGGTAGAGGCGTGGTTGAAGACATTCACCCGGAGACGCGGGTCGTGAGCGCTGGCCAGAAACGCGTAGCAGGAGCCGAGGCTGGTGCCCAGCACGCCGAATTGCTCGTAGCCCTGTTCTTCCAGCCAGTCCACACAGCAGCGGATATCGACCACCGCCTGGCGGCAGGCCGAGAGGGTGCGCCCGATGTTGGCGCTGACCGCGTAGTCGGAGCGCTCCAGCTCCGCCGGCCGGCGGATGTCGTGATAGGGCATTGACAGCCGCAGCGCCGAAATGCCCATGCGGTTGAAAAGCGCGCACAGCGCGTTGTGGCTGAAGCCGTCTGCGTTCCACTGCGGCAGCACCACGATCGCCTGCCTGGGCCGCGCCGGGTCTTTATGCGCGGGAGCCGGGTACCAGCGCGCGCTGACCAGGTCGTTCTCCGGATAGGGCGTGCGCTCCGGCGAGGTGAAGCGAAGAAACTGCGCCGGCCTGAGGGTTCCGGCGGCCGCCTGCGCGCGCAGGGCCGCGTCCCGGGCGAGCGTCTCCGGCCGCACATTGGTGGGGAACAACTGCGGACAGCGCTCTTCGAGCCGGAAGTCGGCAGGCCGCTCGTAGCCGAAGAAGAGGTGGCTGTTGCGGACGAGGAGCTGGTTGATGCGGACCATTGCAGCCTCAGCGGCTGCCGGGTCGCGGCCGGCCTCCGCCGCCGGTATGGCTGCGGCCAGCCCGTGCGCCCGCATGAACGGCGCGACCCACTCGAAGCCCCACTCGAGCGGCCGCACCACGCGGTTTTCATCGCGCGTGGTCAGCCGGGTCTCCCAGCGATACATCCAGCGCGCGTACCAGTCCCTCAGCATCGGTTCGATTTCGGCCTTATCGCAGCGCGCCCGGAGTCAGAATGCCCGCCCGGCGCGCCGGAGGCCGAGATATTCAGCCGTAAACCAGCCCAGGCTGCAGAGCAGAAGCAGCGCGATAATGCACTGCGAGATGACGCAGTAGAGGCACCAGATCATCAGCGCATATTGCTCGATCATCGTGAGGCGCAAGGCAAAGCAGAAGGCGGCAAAGGCGGCCAGCAGCAGCAGGTAGCGGCGGCGAAAGAAGGCGAGAACGCCGAGAAGCAGGTATCCGGCGATGCCGATCACGGCGACCGGGACGTGGTTGATCACGGCGAACGAGCTGTGGTTGACGATGCCGCAGTCCCAGTGCTCGTTGATGTCGCACGGCTGCGTTCCCGTTTCGTAGTGCGCCCGGAGAGCGAGCGAGGAAACAATCGCTCCGGCAAGGGCAAGGACGATAAGCAGGATTCGCATAGGGCATCTCCAATTGTAGCGGAGCGGCCGGCTGGCGCGGCGCAAAGCGCGCCGGAGGCGCATATAGGATGGACTCATGCATCCGGCGCAGGACGTTGCATGCGCGCCGCCGCTCCGCGGCGGCCGCGTAGCTTTTTTCGGAGGAAGCTTTGACCCGCCGCACATGGGCCATCTTGCCGTGGCGCGGGCGGCGCGCGAGGCCCTCGATCTCGATGCTGTGCTGTTTGCTCCGGTAGGCCTGCAGCCGCTCAAGCCCCGGGGCGCGACCGCCGGCTTCGAAGACCGCCTGAGGATGACGCAGCTTGCCGTGGCAGGGGAGCCGGGCTTCGAAGTATCGCTCATCGATGCGCCGCGCCCGGGCAATGCGCCCAACTACACGCTCGAAAGCCTCCAGCGGCTCCGTTCCGAGCTTCCGGCTGCTGCGGAGCTCTTCTGCCTGATGGGCGCCGACTCTTTCTTCGCTCTGCGCAGCTGGCATCGCGCGGCAGAGATCCCTTTCGCAGCCGCGCTGATCGTCGCCTCGCGTCCCGGCCTGCCGCTCAGAGACCTTGAGGCCGCACTGCCCGCCGGCCTCACGCTTGCCGGCTGCAAAGCATGCAGAAAGAGCGGCCACGAGCTGCGCAGATGCCGATTGAGCGACGCCGGCGGCCGGCGGGCGCCGTTTTTTCTGCTGCCCGGCCTGCATGTAGAGATCAGCGCCTCGGAAGTGCGTTCGCAGCTCGGCGCCGGGCCCCGGGCGGCGGACCTTCTGCCGCCTGCGGTCCGCGACTACATCGCGCAGCACGGGCTTTATACCCGCGCCTGAAAAAATCAACCCGGCCCGGTTGCCCTTGCCCGGCCACCATCCAGCGTCTACGATGAGGCAAGGAGAGCCTTGCGACGAATGACACCCACCGCAGCGCACGAGCAGACGCGGCTCCTGGTGCAGGCCGCAGCCGCAGTCTGCGAAGACAAAAAGGGCCATGACACGCGCATTCTCGAGCTTGATCCGGTCGATTCCGGACTGGCCGATTTCTTTCTTGTCACTTCGGCCACGAACGACCGCCAGGCCATCGCCATTGCCGACGAGGTCGAGCTGCGCCTCAAGCGCGACTTCGGCGTCCACGCAAACTCGGTGGAGGGCCGGCGCCAGGGCGAGTGGATCCTGCTCGACTACGTTGACTTCGTCGTTCACGTGTTTCTTGCCGAGCGCCGGGCCTTCTACGACATCGAGCGTCTGCGTAAATCCGCCCGGCTGCTTACTCCGGCCGAGTTCGACGCCGAGCTGAAGGCGGAGCTGGCGGCCAGAACGCGCGCTGCGCGCGGCCAGGCGAAAAAGAAATCCGCTGCAAGTGCAGCTTCGAACAATGGCGCGGAGTCTTCCCGCAAAACGAAGGCCAAAAAACATGCCGCCCGAACGGGCGGCGCGCGCCCCGCCCCCGCGCCGAAAAAGAAGCCGGCTGCGAAAACAAAGCCGCTAAAGAGCAAGACGCCGGCGAAGCGCACGAGCAGCGCGCGCGGCTCCGGAGCCGGGAAACGCTCTTCCGGAAAGCGATAGCCGCGCTATTCTGAGGGCCGCATGAGCAAACTGAACTGGCTTGTCGCCGGAGTCGGCGATATTGCGCAACGGCGCGTTCTGCCGGCGATTCTGGCCGAGCCGCGCAGTGTGCTGTACGGCGTCGTTACGCGCGCGCCGGAAAAGGCCGCGGCATATCCGGGAACCCGCGTCTTTTCCACGGTAGAGGAAGCTGTCGCCGATCCTGCGGTCGACCTGGTCTATGTCGCTCTTCCGGTAGCGATGCACGCGCCCGCCGCCCTCGCCGCACTGCGCGCCGGCAAGCATGTGCTTTGCGAAAAGCCTCTGGCCATGAGCAATGCGGAAGCCGCGCAGAT
>DATGLJ010000231.1:0-16944 GCA_035294185.1 Occallatibacter sp.
GTATACGCTGGGACGCATGACCGGTTCGCCGGGCCATGGATGGGCTGTGTTTGCAGCCATGTTCGTGCTGTTTGCCGCGGGATTTTCAGTCTGCTACTGGGCGGAGGCGCAGCCGTACAACATACTGCACGGCGCAGTACAGACGCACACAGCAACCGCCCCGGGCGGCAACATGGAAGGCAAGGAGGTCCGCTTTGGCATCGCCAACTCCTCGCTCTTTGCCGCCATTACGACGGACGCAAGTTGCGGCGCGGTCAACGGCATGCACGACAGCTTTACGCCGCTCGGCGGCATGGTGCCGCTCGCCAACATCATGCTGGGCGAGGTGGTCTTTGGCGGCGTGGGCGCGGGCATGTACGGCATCCTCATCTTCGTCGTGCTGTCGGTGTTCATCGCCGGGCTTATGGTGGGCCGCACGCCCGAGTACCTGGGCAAGAAGATCGAAGCCTACGACGTGAAGATGTCGATGCTGTACGCGCTCATCTTCCCACTCGTGATCCTCACATTCACTGCGGTTTTTGTTCTATTGCCCAACGTGGGGCTTTCAAGCCTGAACAACGCCGGCCCGCACGGCTTCAGCGAGATTCTCTACGCCTTCACCTCCGGCGCAGGCAACAACGGCTCGGCATTCGCCGGACTGAACGCCAACACATGGTGGTACAACGTTTCGCTCGGCTGGGACATGCTCATCGGGCGCTTCCTGATGATGATTCCCGTGCTGGCGCTGGCGGGCAACCTGGCGCAGAAGAAGAGCGTGCCGCCGTCGCCGGGAACCTTCCCGGTGAACACATCGCTCTTTGCCGCGCTGCTGGTCGGCGTGGTGCTGATTCTGGGTGCGCTTACATTCTTCCCGGCGCTCAGCCTGGGGCCGATTCTGGAGCACCTGCTGCTGAAAGCAGGGCGGCTGTTCTAAGCAGGGAACAAGGGACAGGGAGCTAAGGAAACAGGACGCTATGTCTGAGAAGAAGAGGTTGTGGGACGCGAAGATCGTGACGCAGGCGCTCGTCGACTCGGTGCGCAAGCTCAATCCGCGCTGGATGGTGAAGAACCCGGTGATGTTTGTGGTGGAGGTGGGCAGCCTGCTTACCACTGCGCTGCTCATCGACAACTGCATTCACAACCGGCCGGGCTTTGGCTTCAATCTCCAGATCACGCTGTGGCTTTGGTTCACAGTGCTGTTTGCCAACTTTGCAGAGGCCATGGCCGAGGGCCGCGGCAAGGCGCAGGCCGATACGCTGCGCAAGGCCAAGGGCGAAACTGTTGCAAAACGCTATCGCGACGACGGCAGCTTTGAGGACGTTCCCAGCGGCCAGCTTCGCGCCGGCGATCTGATCTTTGTCGAGGCGGGCCATTACATCGCCGGCGACGGCGAGGTGATCGAAGGCGTGGCATCGGTGGACGAGTCGGCAATCACCGGCGAGTCGGCGCCGGTGATCCGCGAGGCCGGCGGCGACCGCTCGGCGGTGACGGGCGGAACGAAGGTGCTTTCGGACTGGATTAAGGTGCGCATTACCTCGAATCCGGGCGAGACCTTCCTCGACCGCATGATTGCGCTTGTGGAAGGCGCGCAGCGGCAGAAGACGCCGAACGAGATCGCGCTGAGCATTCTTCTTTCCGGACTTACGATCGTCTTTCTGCTGGCCGTGGTTACGCTCCAGCCGTTCGCGATGTACGCGCATGCGCCGCAGACGGTTTTTGTGCTGGTGTCGCTGCTCGTGTGTCTGATTCCCACGACGATCGGCGGACTGCTTTCCGCTATCGGCATTGCCGGCATGGACCGGCTGGTGCAATACAACGTGCTGGCTATGAGCGGCCGCGCCGTTGAGGCCGCCGGAGACGTGAATACGCTGCTGCTCGACAAGACCGGCACGATCACACTCGGCAACCGGCAGGCGACCGAGTTTATCCCCGCGCCCGACGTGAGCCAGGAGCGGCTGGCCAATGCGGCGCAGCTTGCCTCGCTCTCGGACGAAACTCCGGAGGGCAGGTCGATTGTTGTTTTGGCGAAGGAAAAGTACAACCTGCGCGGCCGCGATCTCGGCGGCATTCATGCCGAGTTCGTGCCCTTCACGGCGCAGACGCGCATGAGCGGCGTGAACCTGCCCGGAACGCGCATCCGCAAGGGATCGGTGGATGCGATTGCGCGCTTCCTTGAGGATCAGGGAGCGTTGCTGCCGCAGAAGGTGCGGGATGCCGTCGAAGAGATTGCGCGCGCCGGCGGAACGCCGCTTGTCGTCGCGGAGAATGCGACGGCGCTGGGCGTTATCTACCTCAAGGACATCGTGAAGGGCGGATTGAAGGAACGTCTTGCGCGGCTGCGCGCCATGGGCATCCGCACAATTATGATCACCGGCGACAATCCGCTGACGGCGGCGGTGATTGCGCGCGAGGCGGGCGTGGACGATTTTCTTGCCGAGGCCAAGCCCAAGGACAAGATGGACCTGATCAAGCGCGAGCAGAGCAAAGGCAAGCTGGTGGCCATGACCGGCGACGGCACCAACGACGCGCCTGCGCTGGCGCAGGCCGATGTGGGCGTGGCCATGAACTCCGGCACGCAGGCCGCCAAGGAAGCCGGCAACATGGTCGATCTCGATTCGAATCCCACCAAGCTTATCGAGATCGTGGAGATTGGAAAACAACTGCTGATGACGCGCGGCGCGCTGACGACGTTTTCCATCGCCAACGATGTGGCCAAATACTTCGCCATCATTCCGGCCATGTTTTTGGGAGTTTTTCCGGTGCTTGGCGCGCTCAATATCATGCGGCTGCACTCGCCCGAGTCGGCGATTCTCTCGGCTGTGATCTTCAACGCCATCATTATTGTGGCGCTGATTCCGCTGGCTCTGAAAGGCGTTAAGTACGAGCCCAAAGCGGCCGACGTGCTGCTGCGCAGGAATCTGCTGATCTACGGCGTGGGCGGCATCATTATCCCGTTTATCGGCATCAAGGCCATCGATGTGTGCCTGGTCGCCATGCACCTGGCATAAAGGAGATTTGAACGTGCCTTCCGTTTCAACGACAATCGTTTCTCAGGAAGAGTCGATGCGCCAGCCGGCGAATCGAATGCACGAAAACGCGGGTCCGGCAGCGCATTCCGTGTGGGGCACTTCGATTCGCTTCACGATTGTGACGGCGCTGCTGCTGGGGATTGCGTATCCGCTGTTCGTCACCGGAGTTGCAGAGGCGATCTTTCCGCACCAGGCCTCGGGGAGCCTGATTCTGAAGAATGGCCAGGTGATCGGCAGCGAGCTGATCGCGCAGAGCTTCACCTCGGATCGCTATTTCCATCCCCGCCCGTCGGCTGCCGGCAACGGCTACGACGCAACTTCCTCCGGCGGTTCGAATCTTGCACAGTCCAACGCGAAGCTGGCGCAGCGTATCCAGGGCGATATCGACAAGCTTGCGGCAGCGAATGGAGGCAAGCCGGTGCCAATCGACATGGTGACGACTTCGGCCTCGGGTCTCGATCCCGACATCACGCCGGATAATGCGGATTACCAGGCGCCGCGGGTGGCAAAAGCCCGCGGCATGAGCGAGGATGCGGTGCGCAGCCTGATTGCGCAGCACACTCAGGGACGGCAGTACGGCATCTTCGGCGAGCCGCGCGTGAATGTGCTGGAGCTGAACCTGGCGCTCGATGGAGCAGGGAAGTAAAACGAGCAGAACGCCGAGCTGTTAGACGTTTCTGCGGCCTTCGAGCGCGCGCGACATGGTGACTTCATCCGCATACTCAATATCGCTGCCTGCCGGTACGCCTGTCGCGATTCGGGTGATTTTCACCGAAGGCCTGCGCAGGAGTGCGGCCAGCCAGTTGGCCGTGGCTTCTCCTTCGAGCGTGGGGCTGGTGGCAAGGATGACCTCATCCACGTCGCCGCGCTCCACGCGCTCCACGAGCGTTCCGGTGCGGAGCTGATCGGGGCCCACGCCGTGCAGCGGCGAAAGCGTGCCGTGCAGAACGTGATAGACGCCCTGATAGCTGCGCGTGCGTTCGATGGCGGCGATATTCGTCGGCTCTTCGACTACGCACACCAGGCGCTGGTTGCGGGTGGGGCTGGCGCAGTACGCGCAGGGGTCGATGTCCGTAACGTTGTTGCAGATGGAGCAGAGCCGCAGGCTGGCCTTGAGATTGCGCACCGCTTCCGACAGCGCGGCGGCATCGTCGTCGCTGGAGCGCAGAATATGAAAGGCGAAGCGCTGCGCGGTCTTCGAGCCAACGCCGGGCAATTTCTTCAGCTCTTCAATGAGCCGGGCCATCGGCTCGGCATAGCGTGACAAATTGAGCCTCCACGGGGCTTCGCATGCCCTCAGGGGCTAAAGCCCTGGTCTTGTTTGGCGGCTTGATGAACAGGCTCAAACCCGCACCCTTCATTTCCCGAAAGCGTAAACTCCATCGAGCCGCGAATGAGAAAATCGTGCTCAGGCGTTCAGGCCGGGGATGTTGAGGCCGCCGAGAAGTCCCTGCACGCTCGATTTTGCTGCTTCGTCCGCCTTGCGGCCGGCCTCGTTCACAGCGGCCACGATCAGGTCCTCGAGCATCTCCACGTCGGCCTGGTTGCCGGTCAGGCTCATCACCGCCGCGGGGTCGATGCGCAGTTTAAGCATTTCCTTCCTGCCGTTCATGGTTGCGCTCACGGCGCCGCCGCCAGACGAGCCCTCCACGACAGTTTCGGCCAGTTTGCGCTGCATCTCTTCCTGCATCTGGCTGGCTTTGGAAAGCATTTCGGAAATGTTCAGCGGGTTTATCATCTTTTGTCTCCTCAATCGCCGGCTTATTTCCGACTTAATTTACTTTTGACGCAGATCGACGACGCTGCGCACTTCCGCCTTAAAGATTTCGCGTGCGCGATTGACCAGCGGATGCGCGAGCGCGGCCTCCTGAATGCTGCCTGCAACAGGGGCCACAGCCGCCGCGGCAACAGCCGATCCTGCGCCCGGCACCACCATGAAGCGTGCCGGCGCATTCAGGCGCTGCAGCTCCTGGCGGACGATCTTTTCTGCAGCCGCATTGATGGTGAGGCCGAGCATCTTTTTGCCCACGCCCGGAACTTCGATGCGCAGCGATCCGCCTTCCAAAATGAAAGCAGCGCCGCGCAGCAGCTCTCCGGCCGAGGCATGGCCGCCATCGGCGAGCGCAGCAACAATGGCATGGCGCAGCGTCTCTGCATCGGCCGAACCGCTGCCTTCCGTTGCGGGCTCGGGAGCCTTGGCCAGCGCGCCCTCGGTGAGCGGCGCGGTCTCGGCAAACCCCACGGCCGGCGAGTGCGCAGGTGGAATGGGCGCGCGCGCGGGCGCCGGCGCTGCGCCTGCCGGAGCGGAGTTCTGCTTCATCGCCGGCGCGGAGTTCCAGCCGCCGCGGCCGGAGCCAAATGGCGAGTCAGGGGGCTGCGCCAAAGGTTTTACCGCCGGCGCGGCAGGCGGCGCGGGCGTGCGGGAAGCCGCCGGCCCGGAAACCGGCGCGGTTGCCGGGCTGCGCGGCGCGGTTCCTCCGGCTACGCTGCTCAGCAGCTCCTCGATCGGCAGCAGCCGCTGCGCATGAACGAGCTTGAGCAGACCAAGCTCCAGGTGGAACCGCTGCTCCTGCCGGTAATTCAGGTCGTCGAAGGTGCGCAGCATAATCTGCAGGTTGCGCGTGAGCTCTTCCTCGGTGAAGAGCATCGCCGTGCGCGCAACGCGGGCGCGTTCGTCGCCGGAGATTTGCAGCAGCTCGCTGTGTTCGCCGGCCAGCCTGGCCATGAGCGTGTTGCGCAGGTAGCGCACCATCTGGCGCGCCAGCGACGAGGGGCTGTGGCCGGCGTTGAGCAGCGTGTTGAGCTGCTCCATCAGCGGGGCGCTTTGGCCCGCAGCGACCGACTCCAGCAGTTTTTCAAAGACGGTGTTCGGCACCGAGCCCATCAGGTCGCGGATCTGCGCAGCAGAAAGCGACGGCCTGCCATCTTCGAGCGGCGCCGAGGCGATTGCCTGATCCATGATGGAGAGCGCGTCGCGCATGGAGCCATCGCCGGCCTCGGCGAGCAGCGCCAGCGCGTCGTCTTCGGCCGTCACCTGTTCCTGCGCGGCGATCCTTTTCAACTGGTCGAGAATGTCGTCGAATTTGACGGCATGAAAACTGAAGTGCTGGCAGCGCGAGCGGATAGTTTGCGGAATGTTCTCGGGCTCGGTGGTCGCCATCATGAAGACCACGTGAGCGGGGGGCTCTTCGAGGGTCTTGAGCAGCGCGTTGAATGCCGCTTCGGTGATCTGGTGCGCTTCGTCGAGGATGTAGATCTTGTAGCGGTCGCGGGCAGGCGAGTAGCGCGCGGCATCGCGCAGCTCGCGGATCTCGTCGATGCCGCGGTTGGTTGCCGCGTCGATCTCGATTACGTCGACGGAGTTGCCCTGGCGGATCTCCACGCACGAGTCGCATACGCCGCAGGGCTCGGGATCGGGACGCTCCGGCGAGCCTGCGTCGCTACGGCAGTTCAGCGCCTGCGCCAGGATACGGGCGATGGTTGTTTTGCCGATGCCGCGATGCCCGGAAAAGATGTAGCCGTGCGCAATGCGTTGCTGGCGCAGCGCATTCATCAGCGTGCAGGTTACGTGGTCCTGGCCGGCCACGTCGGCAAAGCGCTGCGGACGATATTTGCGTGCCAGAACCTGATAGCCCATGCGCGCGTCTGCTCCCCAAAACCGGTCGAAAATTTTCAGCAGGCCCGAGTAGATTGTATCGTCCTGGGCGCGGCTGCGATCCAGGCAGAAAGCCGGACAACGGCAGTGGCGATCGTGCCTGCGCCTTCGCCGCAGCGCGCGAAAACGCGGGGGCGGGAAGGTTTGCCGGACTACTTTTTTCGTCCGGCGCTCCTGCGCGGTTTCGGCTTGCGCTTGCGCATCTCCCGGTTCGAATACATCGTTCCGCGGCACTTCGGCGCGCCGCAGTTGCAGATTGCCTCGTCGTCGTCGGCGCCGTCGTAAAGGCAATAGTCGTAGGTAATTTCTTCGCCGGCCGCGATGTTGCGGATGGCCTTGATCCACACCCGGCCGCCAGTCTCCTCGGTCTCGCAGTTCGGCTGGCAACTGTGGTTGATGAACATGGCCATCGAGTGGCCGTCGATGACTCTTGAGCCGTCGCCGAGTCCAAAGAGGTAGGTGACCGGAGAGTCTTCGTACTGCTTGTCGGCCTCCTGCTTGCTCATTTTGTGGCCGGCGTACTCGGCCACGCGTGCGCCCTTGCGGATGGGCGTGGTGGTGTAGCAGCCGGCTGCATGGATCGCGGAGGAGCGGATGATCAGGCCCATGGGATGTGCGATGCTTTCCTTAAAGTGAGAGAATCGGGGCGGAAGCCGCTGCGGAAATCACCGCGCAGCTTCCTTCTTGAAGGAATCGTACCATTGCGGTAGTTTGCGCGGAGGCGGACGCATCGATACGGGATACAAGGATGAAGCAGAATTTCTGGCAAGCGCAGATTGCGATGTGGATCGCCGCCTGGGTCGTGAGCGGCTGCGTTGCGCTCGGGGTGCCGGCGGCGCGCGCACAGGCGCAGTCTTCCGGCCCCGGGCAGCAGCAGGAGCAGAATCAAAAGGACCGGAATCAGGAGAGCCGGCAGAACGGCAGCAAGCCCGCTCCGCAGCAGGAGAATGGAAATCCCTTTCCGGAAGACGAAGACTCGGCGCCCGTCATGCCTTCGGGCAGCAGCGCTGTGGATACGATACCGGGCGAAACCGGCGCCGGGGCCGCTGCGCCCTCCGTCGATCGCGATCCGGTGCGCAGCCCCGATGACGCCGGTGCTGCGGAAAGCGGAGACACGCGGGGATTCAGCTCCAGCACGAGCGGGCTCGATAACATCCTGAATCCGCCCGACAGCGACATCCGTCCGAAAAAGGGCGGCAAGGGGGACGATGCCGCTGCGGACGAGATGCCGCGCGAGACGCCCAAGGAAGACATCGATGTGGGCAACTACTACATGGACAACAAGGATTGGAAAGGGGCTTTATCGCGCTTTCAATCGGCTCTGGTTCTTGCCCCGGACAATCCCGACGTTTACTGGGGGCTGGCGGAGTGCGAGCGGCACCTGGGCCAGTACGCGCAGGCGCGGGAGAACTACCTGAAGGTGATGGAGTACGATCCCGACAGCCACCACGCCAAAGAGGCCAAGAAGGCGCTGCGGGATCCGGAGATCGCGAACGCGAAAGCTCCGGCCGGCGGTTCAGCACATTAATGGCGAAATCGTTGAGCCGCGCTAGAAGCCTGCCGTGCGCAGGTAGGCTTCGATCATGGGCGTGCCCCAGAAGGCGCTCACCAGCCCGCCTGCGCAGAGAAACGCGCCGAAGGGCAGCCTGGCGAGCGCCCAGGTCGCGCCGGCCCTGGGTCGCGCGGCCGGAAAGGCCAGCAACGCCAGCGCAAACGCCGTTCCCAGAACCACCCCGAGCACAAAGGCGAGCAGCGTGTGCGCTAGACCCAGCCACACGGCCAGCAGCAGCATGAGCTTGGCATCGCCCAGGCCCATTCCCTCGTGCTTGCGGACGGCGCGGTAGGCCCAGCGCGTGAACAGAATGATTGCCGGCGCAAGCAGCACGCCGACGATCCAGTGCACCGCCGCGTCGTATATATGCGCACGATGCGTCGCCATACCGCTGGTCCAGCGCGCCGAGGCCGGCCGCGAGAGCCACGCAATCGCGAAGCGCAGAAATACAAACGGCAAACCGAGAATGGCTCCGCCGAGCGTGAGCCGGTCGGGCAGCCAGAGCAATTCTGCGTCGAGCACGGCGAGCGCGACGAGCAACCAGCTCAGAATCATTTTTTCAATGCCGAAGAGTGCAGCGTTAAAGATATCAACGGCCATCGGCTCGGGATCTGCAAGGACGGAAAGAGATTGCCAGGCTGCCAGGGCCCATGCTGCGCCGACCGCCAGTTCCGCCAGAGGATAGCGCCAGCCGATCCATGTGCCGCACTGGCGGCAGCGGCCGCGCAATGCGAGCCAGCTGGCCAGCGGCACGTTCTCATGCCACGCCAGGGTTCGCCCGCAGCTGCGGCAGTGCGAGCGCGGCGTCACAATGCTTTGGCCTTCCGGCCAGCGCGTGGCGCACACGTTCAGAAAGCTGCCGAAGGCCAGCCCGAAGAGAGCCGCGATCATTGTTCCGAGCGTGCGAAGCATGAGCATGGCCGGACTACGCGACAGGCAGAAGGGCCGGAAAGAACTATAACAGGCGCGCGCGACCCGCGGCGTGCGCGAGGCCGATGCTGTGTGCACGCAGGCTACACTGGTGAGTGATGGAACGATCGGACGCGGATTCGCCGGCGCAGGCGGGAGCGCAACAAAAGCATACGGATCCCTTACAGGCCGCAGAGCTTTTCCGCGAGTCGGCGGCCATCATGGCGCGCCTGCGCGCTCCCGGCGGCTGCCCGTGGGACCGCGAGCAGAGTTTCGACACGATTCGCAAGTACACGCTCGAAGAAGCTTATGAAGTCTTCGACGCCATCGAACGCCGCGATTTTCCGCACCTGGCCGAGGAACTCGGCGACCTGCTGCTGCAGGTGCTCTTCTATGCAGAGATGGCCGCCAACGAGGGCCATTTCACGATTTCCGATGTGCTCGATCATCTCAATCGCAAGCTGATCCGCCGGCATCCTCACGTGTTTGGCGAGGAGGCTGCGCGCGCGGCGGGAAACCGCGCGGACGTAGACGCGGCGGTGGACGGTTCATCGGCCGCAGTGCTGCGCAATTGGGAAGAGATCAAGAACGCAGAAAAAAAGACCGGGGCTCGGCCGGCCGGGCATGCGGCTTCGCGGCTGGACAGCGTACAGCGTGCGCTGCCGGCGCTGGCTGAGGCGGCAAAGCTGGGTGCAAAGGCAAAGAGCGCGGGCTTCGACTGGCCGCACTGGCGCGACCTGCTGCCGAAGATCGCCGAGGAGACGCGGGAGCTTGAAGCAGAGGCAGCGGCGGGAACGGAAGAACGGAATCCTGCGGTCGAGGCCGAACTTGGCGACCTGCTGTTTACGGTCGTGAATCTCGGCCGGCATCTTGGCGTGGACGCGGAGATGGCGCTGCGGGGCACGAACCTGCGCTTCCGCGAGCGCTTTCGATGGATGGAAGAACACTCTTCGCGGCCGCTCGAAGAGCTTGCTCCCGGCGAACTCGAAGCGCTCTGGGCGAGCGCGAAGAAGACGCTTCGGCAGAAAGGCTCGCAATCCTCTGCCGCCGCAGGGCAGGCGCCGCTATGATCGAGATTCGCAGCTGCCGGAGCATGGAAGAATTCGCGGCGTGCGTCGAGCTTCAGTTTGAAATCTGGGGCTACGACGAATCGGAGGCGATTCCGCGCAAAACATTTCTGCTGGCCACCAAAATCGGCGGGCAGGTGATCGGCGCATTTGATCGCGCAATCCGGGGCGAGGCGCCGAGGCTTGTCGGTTTCGCTATGTCTTTGCCTGGCATCAAGAGTTCAGGCGGTTGCGCCGCGCCCTATCTCCATTCCCACATGCTGGCGGTGCGCGACGGCTACCGGAACCAGGGCATTGGCGCGCAACTCAAGCTGGAACAACGGCGGGAGGCGCTTGCGCGCGGCATTCGCCATATGGAGTGGACTTTCGATCCGCTGGAAATCAAAAACGCATTTTTGAATATCCACAGGCTGGGCGCCTTCGTCCGCTGCTATCGCGAGAATTTCTATGGTGTATCCTCTTCTCGACTGCAGGGCGGATTGCCGACCGACCGGCTGGTTGCCGAATGGGTTCTCGATTCGGCGCGGGTCGAGGCGCACCTTGCGGGCAGGACCGCCGCAGAAGCGGAAATCGCGGAGCGCATCAAAGTTCCGGCCGCCGTGGGACAATGGAAGAAGGACGCCGCCGAGCGGGCGCGCGCCCTGGCCCTGCAGCGGCAGAACCGCGAGCGATTCGCTGATGCATTTGCGCGCGGCCTGGCAGTAATCGGCTTTACGCGAGACGCGGAAGGAAACGGAATTTTCGAACTGGGTCCGATTAGCGAAACAGAACTTGCTCCAAGCCCCGAGGCGTCGTAATCCATGAAAATTGATGCAATCATCCTGCGCGAAGTACGCATGCCGCTGGTGCGCCCCTTCGAGACCAGCTTTGGAGTCACGCGCGACCGGCGCATTTTGCTGGTTGAAATCCACTCCGAAGGCCTGACCGGCTGGGGCGAGTGCACGGCGGGCGAGCACCCGTATTTTTCGGCCGAGTCTACAGACACGGCCTGGCAGGTGATCGTCAACGAGCTTGCGCCCATGCTGGCTGCCGCCGCGCCCGAGCATGGCGGCGATTGCCCGCGGATATTCAAGCTGGTGCGCGGCAACCCCATGGCTAAGGCGGCGCTCGAAAACGCCATCTGGGATCTGGAAGCGCAGCGCGAGGGCGTGCCGCTTGCGCGGCTGCTGGGCGGCGTGCGCGAGACCATTCCCTGCGGAGTCTCGCTCGGCATTCAGCCCTCGATCAATGAATTGCTGGCCGTCATCGAGCGCGAGCTTGATGCCGGGTATCGGCGCATCAAGCTCAAATGCAAGCCGGGCTGGGACGTTGCAGTATTCGAGCAGGTGCGCAACCGCTGGCCGGAAATCATGCTGAGCTGCGACGCCAACTCCGCCTATCGCCTGCACGATGCGGACCACATCGCCGGCTTCGATGCTTTCGATCTTCTGATGATCGAGCAGCCTTTGTGGCACGACGATTTCTATTTCCACTCCATGCTGCAAAAGCGGCTGGAAACGCCCATTTGCCTCGACGAGTCGATCCGCAACCGGCGCGATGCGCTGGCCGCCATCGAGATGGAGTCGTGCAAGATCATCAACATCAAGCTGGGACGCGTGGGAGGATTCTCCGAGGCGATCGCCGTGCACAATGCGGCGCTCGAGCGCGGCACGCCGGTCTGGTGCGGCGGCATGCTCGAGTCCGGCATCGGCCGCGCGCACAATATCGCGCTTTCCACGCTCGAAAACTTCTCGTTGCCGGGCGATGTTTCGGCATCGGCGCGCTACTGGGTCGAGGACATCGTCGAGCCGGAAGTGACGGTTTCATCGGCCGGCGAGATCGCAATTCCCGATACGCCCGGCCGCGGCTACGAGGTTCGCGCCGATCTGGTAGAGCGGCTTACGGCGCGCAGGGAGACGATCCGCGCGATGGCGCTGGTATAGCCGGCAGCAGGGGCCGCCCGGTTCATTGCCGCGCTGCTTTTATCGCTTCGGTCAGCGCCGGAACCACTTCGAACAGATCGCCGACGATGCCGTAATCGGCGACCTCGAAGATCGGCGCGTCAGGGTCTTTGTTGATGGCCACGATGCACTGCGAGCCCTTCATGCCGACAAGGTGCTGGATGGCTCCGGAGATGCCGACGGCGAGATAAAGGCGGGGCGCAACCGACTGCCCCGAGCTGCCCACCTGCCGCTCCATCGGCAGCCAGCCGTTGTCGCAGATGGGGCGCGAAGCGGCCAGCTCCGCGCCCAGAGCGTTCGCCAGCTCCTGCACCATCGGCAGATTCTCCGCTTCCTTGATGCCGCGGCCTACGCTGACGATGAGCTGTGCTGAAGCCAGATCGACCGTTTGCGCCGCGCCGCGGAAGGGATCGCCGGGTCTGGTGCGGATCTGCGATGCTTCGAGCTGCGGCGTAAACACCGAGACCGGCGCAGCATCGCCGTCGGGCGCTGCCGCAAGAGGCTCTGCGCGAAATGCTCCGGCCTGCACCGAGACGAGGCATGGGCCGCTGCCGATATGGCGGTAGGCGCCGTTTAATCGACCCTGCATGAGCTGCCGCGTAAATGTGGGACCGTCGCCAATCGCGACCACGTCGCCGATCAGCACCTCGCCGAGGCGCGTGGCCAGCGCCGGGGCGAAATCGCGCACCTGATAGGTGTGAGGGAAGAGAACGTATTCGGGCGACTCGGCGCGGATGAGCTGTTCGAGTGCGATGGTGTAGCCGTCCGCCGTGTAGGGTGCGAGCAGCGCATGCTCCACGCGCACCACCTTGCCCGGATGTTTGGCTCTCGCTTCTGCCGCCAGCGCCTGCGTATTTGCGCCGATGACGACAGTCGTCACCGGAAGGTTCGCCGACGCACCCAGCGCCTGCGCGGCCGCGTAGGCTTCCCAGCTTATTCTGCCGATTCGGCCGTCCCGCTCTTCCAGAACCAGAAGGACGCTCATAGCACGCGCACCTCGAATTTGAGTTTTTCCACCAGTGCGGCAGCGGCTTCTTTGCCGGTGCCGGGGAGGATCTGTGTGGACTTCTGCTTCTTTGGCAGGGAAATCTGCTCGAGCCTCACTACCGGCTCGCCGCCGGCGTCCAGTTCGGCAGCCGCCAGCGTGCGCACTTCCTTGGTCTTCGCACGCTTGATGCCCATCAGTGTGGCGTAGCGCAGTTTATTGCCGCCGGATTGGATGGTGAGCGCGGCCGGCGTGGGCATTTCAATGAACTGGAACCATCCGGCCTCAAGCTCGCGCTTGACCCGGATGCGATTTTCGCCGCCGCCGGTTTTCTCCACCTGCAGGATGAGCGTGGAGTGCGGCAGGCCGAGCAGTTCGGCGACAATCACGCCGGTCTGACCCAGTCCCAGGTCCTCCGATTGCAGGCCGGTCAGCACCAGGTCGGGATTTTCCGGCCTGATGGCTGCGGCCAGCAACCGCGCCACTCCGAGAGCGTCGCGCGCGGCCAGATCTTCGCAGACGATGTGGATTGCACGGTCGGCGCCCTTGGCCAGCGCCTCGCGGATGGTCGCGCCCGCGCGCTCCGGCCCAACGCTGACGACCGCGACCTCGCCTCCGTGCTTTTCCCTGAGCTGCAGCGCCTCTTCGAGCGCGTAGGCGTCCGGTTCGTTCATGGCGAACTGCAGATCGGCTTCTTCGATCCACTTGCCGGCAATGCGCATGGGCGCATCGCGTTCCGGAACCTGCTTGATGGCGACGATGATTTTCATGATTTTTTAGTCGATGATATTTGTTTTCGGGAGCGCTCTCGCTCGTGTTAGATGCGCGTTGAAACCAGGACCGAAGCAAGATCGGCGATGGACGAATTAAATCGGGTCGTTTTTGGGCAGTCCCTGCGCGGCAAGCTGCGCGATGTCGAGCAGCTCCGGCGCGCCGGGGCCCTGGGCTGCCAGGGCGTCACGAAACATCGTATTGCAGAAGGGGCAGGCTGCGCCCACAACCTGCGCCCCGGTCGCGGTCAGCTCCTTTGCTCGCGCATGGCTTACGCGCTCGCCTGTCTCCTCGCCGAGAAACGCCAGGCCGCCGCCTGCGCCGCAGCAAAAGCTGCGTTCACGGCTGCGCTCGGGATCGACGACCTGCCCTGCCAATGCAGCTACGGCCCGCGGTTCATCGTAAACGCCGCGGTACCGGCCCAGATAACAGGGATCGTGAAAGACGATCTTTTTCCGGTCCTGAGCTGGCGGTAGCCGGCTCGCATAGCGCGCCAGAAATTCGCTGTGGTGCTCCACCGGCGGCGGCGCGCCGAACTCCTTCCAATCCTCCTGAATCGTTCGCACGCAGTGCGGGCAGATGCTCACGATTTTTCGGGTATTGGACGACTTCAATGCTTCGAGATTCGACTCCGCCAGTTGCTGGAAGACAAGATCGTTGCCCAGACGCCGCACCGGGTCGCCGGTGCACTTTTCCTTGCGCAGCACGCCGAAGGTTACGCCCAGGTGGTTCATCACCCGCACCAGCGACAGAATGATTTCGCGCCCTTTGGGATCGTAGCCGCCCATGCAGCCGAGCCACAGGCAGTACTCCTGCGTTCCGTCGTAGATGGGCAGCGCATTTTTCTCGACAAACCTGTCGCGTTCGGAGGCGCTTAAACCCAGGGCATTGCTGCCCCGCTCCAGAGCCAGAAAAAGTTTTGCGCCATGCGAATCTTGCCACTCGCCGGTATTTACCGCGCCGCGCCGCAGTCCCACGATGATGGGCAGGTGCTCAATGCCCACCGGGCACTGGTATTCGCACGCGCCGCAGGTGGTGCATTTGAAGATGGCCTCCTGCGATTCGTGCCTGCCGATGAGCGGCTCTTCCGATTTCGGTCCGTATTCGTTGAGATACGCGCGAAGGCCAAGGACGACCTGTTTGGGATTGAGAATCTTTCCGGTGTTGCTGGCCGGGCAATGCTCGGTGCAGCGCCCGCACTCCACGCAGGAGTAAGCCTGCAGGCTGGCAAGCTGCGTCAGATCCCTGCCGGCCACGAGGCCGAAGTCCTCATCGCCGGCAAGCGGCGGAATCCTGCTGAAGCCGCCGCGCGAAAGAAAGACGGCGAACGGGCTCAATACCAGGTGCAGATGCTTGGTGTGCGGAATGACCGGCAGAAAGAAGAGCAGAGTGAGCGTGTGAGCCCACCACAGCGCGCGCGCCGCCGGCGACGCCGCGGAAACGAAGAATGCGGCAAGATAGGTGACCATCAGCAGAAAGATGAGCAGGGCGATCAGGCCCGACTCCCGGGAAAGCGGCCCCAGCCATCTGGGCCGCACGAAGAAGCGGCGCAGGAAGAGCCCCAGGATGCCTGCGGCGCAGGCGACGGCGAACGCAGCGGCGAAGCAGAAGTAGAAACGGCCGGCGATGCCGTTGGGATCGAGAAATCCCGAGCCGAAGATCACCGCGCAATGATTGACGGTAACCAGTGCGAAGGCGCAGAAGGCCCAGAAGACCAGCGCGTGAGCAAAGCCCGGGAGCGGCCGCTCGCGGATGACCCTGGCCTGCAGCATGACTTCCCAGACAAAATCGCGCACGCGTCCGGAGACTGGCGCGAGGCGAAAATCGGGATCCTTTTTCGACTCAAGAATGCGGCGCAGAACAGGGCCGAAACGGCGCCAGAAGAGCGCAACCGAGGCGATGAGGAGCGCGGCGAAGATGAGCTTCTCGGCGAGCAGGAAATGCCCGGGCTCGGCCGGACTGGGCAAAACGACCGTCATAGGCGAACCAGAAAACAACATACACGATTGGAAGAATGGGCGTCGCGGCGCGAAGGCAGACCGCACAGGGCGCTCAGCCGCGCTCAGCAGCGCACAATCTTCTCCGATTCGATGCCTTTGGTTGCGTTGCGCGTGTCGATGATCAGTTGCGACTGCTCGACGATGGCCCGGTAGTCGTAACTGGAGTGGTCGGTGACGATGACTACGGCGTCGTACTGGCCGAGTCCGTCCAGGGGCGCGCAGGTCATGTTCAGGTCGTAGTGCCGGCCGCGCCCCACGGTGGGGAAATACGGATCGTTGTAGGCCACCAGTGCGCCTTTGCCGCGCAACAGCTCGATGATAGTCAGCGACGGCGATTCGCGCAGGTCGTCGACATCGCGCTTGTAGGCCAGCCCGAGCACCAGCACGCGCGCGCCGTTGAGAGCTTTCTGCCGGCTGTTCAGCGCGGCCGCAATCTGCTCCAGGACAAAGTAGGGCATGGCGGTGTTGATTTCGCCCGCCAGTTCGATGAACCGCGTATGAAAATCGAACTCCCGCGCCTTCCAGGAAAGGTAGAACGGGTCGATGGGGATGCAGTGGCCGCCGAGGCCGGGCCCGGGATAAAACGGGTGAAATCCGAAGGGCTTAGTGCGTGCCGCTTCGATTACCTCGTGAATGTCGATGCCCATCCGCATGCAGAGCTGCTTGAGTTCATTGACCAGCGCAATGTTTACGCAGCGGTAGATGTTTTCGAGCAGCTTGGTCATTTCCGCCGTCGACGGGCTGCTGACCGGGACCACGCGCCGAAAGATGGCGCCATACATCGCGGTGGCCAGCTCCACGGCGACGCGCCCGCATCCGCCGACGACTTTGGGAATGTCATGCCGCGCCACTGAGTCGTCGCCCGGGTTTTCGCGTTCGGGCGAAAAGACCACGTGCAGGCCCTGGTCCTGATCGCCGCGCGCTACCTTCAGGCCGTGCGGATTGCCGTCCTCGAGAAGCGGAGCGACGATCTCCTCCGTGGTTCCGGGATAGGTTGTGCTTTCGAGCGCGATGAGCTGGCCTTCGCGCACATAAGGGGCGATCGACTTCACCGTGC
>DATGLJ010000232.1:0-3383 GCA_035294185.1 Occallatibacter sp.
GATCTGCTCGCTACCGGCGGCACCATGGAGGCCACCATCAAGCTTGTCCGTCAGTTCGGAGGCAACATCGCCGGCCTCGCATTCGCCGTCGAGCTCGATTTTCTCAAAGGCCGCGACCGGTTCCCGGAATACGACGTTTTCAGCCTGCTGCACTATGACGCATAGGCAGGCGCGGCCGAACCGGCCTGCGCCTGGCTTGCCGTGCCTGCAGGCCGGAGCAAGGGAACTGCGGAATCTACTCTCCAGCCACCGGTCCGGCCTGTGAGCCTGCTTCCGGCTCCATTGTCTCCATTCCGTTTCTCTCCTTCAGCATCTGCGCGTCCGCGAACCGGTAGCCCACCGACACATCGGTGAGCAGATAAATAGGGTTTGAGGGGTCGTCTTCCATCTTCTTGCGCAGCTGCCGGACGAACGTGCGCAAATACTCGACCTCTTCGCGGCAATCGGCGCCCCAGACGGCGGTCAGCAGCTTGGCATACGTCACCACGCGCCCGGCGCGGCTCATCAGGCAGTGCAGGATATCGAATTCCTTCCGCGTCAGCCTGATCACATCTCCGCGCTTGGTCACGCGCCGCTTCACCGGATCGAGGTGGATTTCGCCGATCTCGATGGGCGCATCTTCGGTCCGAACCGGCGCGCGCATTCTTCGTACAGCCGAGCGGATACGGGCAATCAGCTCCCGCGTGCTGAAGGGCTTGGTCACGTAATCGTCCGCGCCCAGGTCCAGAGCCTCCACCTTGTCCTCTTCCCGATCGCGCACGGTTAAAATCAGGACGGGCAATCGCGGCGCAAACGCGCGAATGCGCCGCAGCGTCTCGATGCCGCCCAGTCCCGGCATATTCACGTCCAGGAGCACGACATCGTAGGGCTGCGCCCGCAGCGCCTGGAGCGCCTCTTCGCCGCGCGAAGCTTCAGCAAGCTGAAAGCCGAGCTCCATCAGCGGCGGCCGCAGCGCGCGGCGAATTGCAGGTTCGTCGTCTACGACCAGGATTCGTATGTTCGGCTGGTTCATCGTGCCCTCCCCTTCCCGTTCTCCATCGGAATCGCTACAAAAAACGTGGTCCCTTCCTGCTCATCGCTGGTCACCCACACCTGCCCGTTGTGAATCTGCGCCACGCGCTTGGCCACCGAGAGCCCGATGCCCGTGCCGGAAGCCCGGCTGGATGAGTTGGAAGAGCGATAATAGCGCTCGAAGATGCGCTCCCGGTCCGCCATGGGAATGACCGGCCCGAAGCTGTGCACGGAAAAAATCACTTCGCGCCGCGTTCCGACTACGCGGACCGTAATCGTGGTCCCGTAGATCGAATATTTGCACGCATTGTCGAGGTACTGCGTGAGCAGCATTGTCATAAGATGGCGGTCGCACTCGATCACCAGATTCTCTTCCCGGATGTCGACCACCACCTTCATGCTCGCCAGCCGGTCCTTGAGGGTTGCGAGCACCTCTTCGATCATCGACGCTACGTTTACCGGCTCCGCATGCAGCGTCACCTCGCCTGCATCGAGCCGGGCCGTGGTCAGCAGCCGCGTTGTCAGCTCGCTCAGCATCTGGGCCTGTTCGTTGATGAGGCTGACCAATTCGGCCTGCCCTGGCGACAGCTTCCCCATCTCCGCCAGCCCGGTTCCCGCAGCCCGGATGGCCGTCAACGGCGTTTTGTAGGCATGCGCCAGACTGTCGAGCACCGTGGCCCGCAACTGTTCGGTCCGCCGCTCGGTTTCGATCCGGCTCTCGTTGGCGAACGCACGGTAGCGGTCGAAGGTAATGGCAATCAGCGAGGCGATGGCGTTATTGGTCAGCGGGCTGGTTTCTCCGCGCACGACAAGACTGCCAACGGGCACTGTTCCCAGCCGCACGACGCGCCGGCCGATGCCCGTGGCCGGGTCGTCGTCCGAGGTTTCGAAGTAATAGACGTTCTGCGCCAGCTCCTGCGGATCGCTGGCCCAATAACCGGCCTGATACACCTCGTGCAAATCGGCATCGAAGACGGCGACGGCCTCGACGGCAAAGATGTCATGGATCAGATCCGCCAGCTGCGGGCCCGGTTCGAGGTGCAGGTTCATCTGCAGCGTCTGCCGCGTGAACTCGTAGAGGTTGTGCATCTGCTGCTCGCGGCGTTCGGCTTCCTTTGCGTGCTCGGTCACCCGCGCCGAAAGCCGGCTCACGATCAGCGCCACCACCACGAAAACCGCTAAGGTGACGCTGTTTGCCGGATCGGCGGCAATGTCCATCTTCCGCTCGTGCGTGGCGAAGGCCGCCTGTATCACCACCGCAGAAAGAGACACGATGGCTGCCTGCCAGAATCCGCACAGCAGAGCGGTGGGAACGACGATCACCAGGTAAAGCAGAACCGCAACGGGCAGCAGCCCCCGCGTCCAGTGCGCCAGCGCCGCAACCAGAAGAGCCGCGACGATGCCCAGCGCGCACTCCAGCGCGAACAGCAGCGCGCGTTGTCCCGAGCCGCGCGTCCACCGCCGCTCGAAAACCGCCCGGACAGGAATGTACCCACCAGCCAAAAGACCTCTTTTGCGCAGAGGTTCTGCGGAACGCGCTTCAATCCGAGCCGGTCCATGGCGGCAAGCGGCAGCATGCACGGGCCCGGCGACAAGCCGGTTCCCTGCGGCCGGCTCTCGATGAAACGCGCTCCAGCGTCCTGCGTGCTTCAAGAATACGCGAATGCGAGGCTGGCGGATGTATTGCCGCGAAGCATTGGCGCGACTCTTTATGAGTTCTTTATAGCCGCCGCGGAATCCTGTGCGCCGCATGCAGGACGCAAGCTTCCGTAACTCCAGATAAAACAGGGAATTTACGCTGATCGAGCGGCTTATCCGCAGCCCGGTTTTTTATTCTCATATCTTCTTTATGCGCGGTTTGCGTTACTACTTCTAGTTCAACATGGGCCAGGAGCTGATTGGGCGAGTTCGCATTCCCGGTGCGCTCGGGCCATTCTGCATGCTGTACCTGAGGTGTTTTGCCGCACCAAAAACCGGCTTCATTTTGCGTATTTCGCAGTGCGCGGTCTGTCGAAAAACACATTCAAAATTCTTTACGAGAGGTCATTTGCCAATGAAGCTGATTGCGAAGTTCAGCCGTACCCTCCGTCCAGTTGCCGGCATCTCGGCGGCAATCGTACTTGCGGCCGGCGCGCAGGGGCAAACTCCCGCCGCCACGCCCGCTCCCGCAGCCCAGGCGCCTGCCGCGGCTCCGGCGGCTGCGCCAGCTCCGCTTTCCACGTTCGTTCTCACCGGTCCGTTGCAATGGCTGCCACCGGCGACCTTCGACGCCGGACCGCTGGGCAAGCTCTCCGTCAACGGCATCGTGACGGGTTTTTCGCAATTCCAGAACAACGCCGTGCCGGGCGACAGCGATGCCCAGGCCACTCTGA
>DATGLJ010000233.1:0-4146 GCA_035294185.1 Occallatibacter sp.
GGTCAGAGCAGGGGACTCATAATCCCTTGGTTGGGGGTTCGAATCCCTCCGGGCCCACCATACGGGCAGCCCTGCCGGCGAAACTCTGAAATCCACGCGCAGAGTGAACAACGCCCGCATCTTCTGCGCCGCTTTGCGGAAGCGATGGCTGAATACAGAAACGTTATGCTGCAGCGGGACGGGAACCAGCCTCATCCGCGCATCCGCTCCGGCAGCCCCGAGGCGATGGCTTTCCTCACTGCTTCCATCAGCTCTTCGCGGGTTGCAAACCGCGCCGGATCAAGCGGCGCATGAAAGCGGACATGCGCCGTTCCCGGCCGGATGCGCGCACTGCCTTTCTTCATCATCGTCTCGGTTCCGTGAATCGAAACCGGCACGCAGGGCGCGCCGGTTTCCATGGCCAGGAAGAACGGTCCTTTTTTGAAGGGCAGCATCCGGCCGTCGCGTGAGCGCGTTCCCTCCACGAAAATCGCGATGTGCACGCCCCGCTCCAGAACCTGTTTTGCCCTGGCGGCGCTCGCCATCGCGCTCTCCTGCCGTCCATCGCGATCCACCGGAATGAACTCGCCCAGCCTGAATCCATAACCGAGCACGGGAATCCTCATCAGCGAGCGCTTGAGGAAGGCCGCGGTGCGCCCGGGAATATGGGGAATCAGGGCAGGCGGATCGAGGTTCGATACATGGTTGGCCATGAAGAGGCAGGCGGCGTTCGCCGGGATCAGCTCGCGCCCCTCCACATGTACGCGAATCCGCGCCATCCGAAAAGCGGCGCGCGAAATCCGCTGCGCCACGTTATAGAGCGGCGTCACGTTCCCCGTAATCGCCGCCAGGGGGATGAATACAATCGCCGCCGGAATGCCCAGGGCCAGATACGTTGCGAGCATAAGCAGCGAAGAGATCATGCCGTCTTTTCGCCAAATCTCTCCTTTAACTTTGCCGGCAGTTTCTCATAAATTCCGTCAAAGCCGCCATTGGAAAGAATCGCCACCACGTCGCCGGCCGCCAGCTCCGGCACGATCCCGCTTACAATCGCATCGGCCCCGTCCAGCAACCGGGCCGGCGTGCCCTGTTCGTTCAGCGCCCGCACCACGTCCTCCGGGCGGAGCCTTTCGGCATCGGGGATGCTCTGCTGCCGATACACGCCCGCCAGCACGGCGCGATCCGCCATGCGCAGGCTGGCCACCAGATCGGCCTCGAGCACCTTGCGCCGCAGCGTGTTCGAGCGCGGTTCTAAAACGGCCCAGATGCGTCCTGAGGGATAAACGGCGCGAAGCGCCTTCAGAGTTTCGCGAATCGCTGTGGGATGATGCGCGAAATCCTCGATGACCGTAATTCCGGCTATCTCCGCCCGCACTTCGAGACGCCTCTTCACGCTCCGGAAACCGGCCAGAGCCGCGACGATCGCCTCCCGGCTTATGCCCTGTCCCGAGGCCAGCGCCGCGGCGGCCGTCGCATTCAGCGCGTTGTGCTCGCCGGCCAGGCGCATTGCGAGCCTGCCCCACAAGGCGCCCTCGCGCCACACCTCCCAGTGCATGCGGCCGTCCTCATACTGCAGATTCCGTATCCGCCATTCGGCATTTTCGCCGAACCCGTATCTCTCCACGCGGCACAGCGCGCGCTCGACGCACTCGGTCACGTTGGCGCTGCCGTCGTAGGCTACAATCAGCCCGCGCCGCGGCACCAGATTGACCAGCCGCCTGAATGCCGTCTTCACCTGGTCGAGATCGGCGTAGATATCGGCATGATCGAACTCGACATGCGTCAGGATCAGCCCATCGGGAAAGTAGTGCAGGAACTTCGGTCCCTTGTCGAAGAACGCCGTGTCGTATTCGTCGCCTTCCACGATGAAAGTGCGCGTGGGCCGCAACTGGAAGCTCGTCCCGAAGTTCTCCGCCACGCCGCCGATGAGGAACGAGGGCTCCAGCTCCGGCCGCTCGCCGGCCGCCGTGCGGTAGATCCACGCCAGCATGCTCGTAGTTGTCGTCTTGCCGTGCGTGCCTGCAACCACCAGCGGCTCGCGCCCCTTCAGGAACTCGTCATGCAGCAGCGCGGCCATCGACGTGAAGGGAATCCGCTCGTCGAGCACGCGCTCCACCTCGGGATTGCCGCGCGAGAGCGCATTGCCGATGACCACCAGATCCGGCCGCGGATCCAGATTGGTCTCCGCGTAAGGCTCCGCTACCGGAATGCCCAGATCGCGCAGCAGATCGCTCATCGGCGGATACGCCGCCTGGTCCGATCCGGTGATGCGATGCCCCTGCAGCTTGAGCAGTCCGGCCATCGACGCCATCGCCGTCCCGCAGATTCCGCTCAGATGAATATGCTTTCTGCCCGAACTCACCACGCAGCCCCTATCTAACCGCCGGCTCCAGCAAATCCAGCCGTGTCTCATCGCCTGCCCGCAGTTCTGCTTCCACGCCCAACGTCAGCGTCACATTCTGCCGCGAAACATGCCCGCTGCGCAGTCCTATCGCAACCGGCCCCTCGAAGCCATCGAGCGCATTCAGAATCGCTTTGTCCAACAGGGCGGGCGCAGCATCCGCCGATGCGCAATTCAGCATCTCGCCAAAGATGATGCCGCGCACGTCCCTGAGCTTGCCGGCGGTCCGCAGTTGCCACAGCATGCGATCCACCTGGTAGGGCTTTGCGCCCACATCCTCGAGGAACAGCAGTTTGCCCTCGGTGCGCGGCTCCCATGGCGTTCCCAGCAAAGAAACCAGAATCGACAAACAACCGCCATACAGCGTTCCACGCGCCACGCCCGGAGCCAGCGCCCGCAAGCCCTCCGCAGCGCCCAGGCTGAAAGTCTCCCCGGAGGTCGCGGCGCGAAAGCTCGCCAGGTGGACGCCGTCTTCGCGATAGAAGTCTGCGGCCACCATCGGCCCGTGAAAGGCCGGCAGGCCCAGCTCATCCAGCAGCCGCAACTGTACGCCCGTCAAATCGCTGTATGCGAAAAAAATCTTCGGACGCTCCTCAATCGACCTGAGGTCGATGCCGCCAAGCAAATAATTGCTTCCGTATCCGCCGCGCAAACACATGACAGCGCCGGTTGCGTCATCGGCAAATGCCGCGTGCAGGTCTTCGAGCCGCTGTTTGGCCGCGCCGGCAAAATAAATGGGGCCGCGCGCCCGCGCGTTCGCGCCCAGCCTGGGCGCATAGCCCAGCGTCCTGAGCGCCGCCACTCCCTGTTCCACGCGCTCGGCCTGCGCAAAGCTCGCCGGCGCAATCACGCTTACGCCTGCGCCCGGTTTTAACGCCTGCGGCCTGCGCAGAGCCGCTTTGCCCGCCTGCATTTTCACCATGCCTCGCCGCGCGCCACCAGAGCCGCCGGTCCGGTCAGCAGCAGGTCCGTGTTCGGCCCGTTCCATTCCACCGTCTGCGGCCCGCCGGGCGCAACCACCGTCAGCGGCGAAACGCAGCCCTTCAGCGCCAGCGCCGCCGCGGCCGCAGCTGAACTCCCCGTGCCGGAAGAGGACGTCGGTCCCACCCCGCGCTCATAGATGCGGATCTCCACTTCGCGCTCGCCGATTACGCGCACAAATTCCACATTCGTCTGGCCGGGAAAGTCCTGGTGCCCGCATATCTCGGCGCCAAGCTGCGTCCATTCCATGCCTGCCGCTTCAAATTTGTCATTGTCGACGACGATGACAAAATGCGGATTGCCCATCGAGACCTCAATGCCGGTAACGTCCTCGCCATTTTCCAGCCGCACCGTGTGCGGAGCGAGCGTCGGCGCGCCCATGTTTGTCGACACGTCCACGGAAAAGCTGTTGTCTGCCTGCACCCGGTTGATGCGGCACAGTCGAGAGCCTGCGTCGGTGATAATTTCCAGCTCGTCGCCCGGCTTCGAGCCCAGCGTGTGCGCCATCCATGCCGCCACGCAGCGCGTGCCGTTGCCGCTGATCTCGGCCACCGAGCCGTCCGCATTGTGCAGCCGGATGCGCCCGGCCTTCGTATCGGTCCAGGCGAAAAACTCCACGCCATCGGCGCCCACGCCCGTATGCCGCGCGCACAGCTGCTGCGCCAGCGCCGCCTTATCGCGGCCCGCTACGGCGCTTTCCTCGACAATCAAAAAATCATTGCCGCAGGCGTGCGCCTTGGTAAACGGAATTGATTTTCCTCCTGCGATGCTCATAGACCTCTGTC
>DATGLJ010000234.1:0-6114 GCA_035294185.1 Occallatibacter sp.
CGGCGAGAAATCGGCTCCATCCGGCGTCGGTGGCGCAGTTCAGGCGCACGCAGGCAGGCAGCTCGCTGCGCAGCTCGCTCACCCGCGCCGCCACCTCTTTCGGCGCCGGTTCGGCCGCTTCGGCATCTTCCTGCCGGATCTGCTGTTCGATCAGGGCCCGGCTGATCAACTGCTGGAGCGCCCGCTGGCGGGTCAGCGGCGTCTGGCCCGCCTGGTTCTGATCGAGAATCGAAAGCCGGATCTCTTCATCCACGTCGCTGGCCAGGATGGGATGCCTGTTGACCACCGCAACCACGCGGTCCAGAACCACCGGCGCAGAGGATGCCGCCGGCATCGGTTCCGCTGCCGCTGTCTGGGCGCGCGCCAGAGGTCCTGACGCATACAGGGCCGCCGCAAACAGCGCCCCGGCCGGCAGCAGGCGAAGCGGAGACGGCATGAGCAGGCGGATTGGCCACAGCGCGCGCATCAGAAGGACTGCCCCAGGCTGAAAAAGAAGTTGAAGTGCGGCGCCTGTCCTACGTAAGGCGCCGAATACGGACCATTCGGATTGGTGGATGTGACCGGAATCGAATAATTGATATTCACCGGATAGATGGGCGGATTAAGGTTCCAGCTGAAATCGAAGCGGATGGGTCCGACCGGGGTGTGATAGCGAAGACCCAGGCCCGGCGCATGCGAGAAATAGTTGAAGCTGCATGCGCCCTGCCTGCCCGTCGAGCTTGCCGGCCCGGTCGGTTCCGGCGGATTCTGCGCCGTTCCGGGGGTCAACTCTTTGCACGCATCCCGATCCGGCTGATGAATCCTGAGCGCGCTTGGCCAGGCGTCGCTCGCATCGGAAAAGACGTTGCCCATGTCCTCGAAGAGCACGAAGCTTACCGTATTGCCCAGCCAGGGCAGCGTAGGCGGCGGCAGCCGCAGCTCGGTGCTGTTGATCAAAGCGCCCGCGCCGCCGATCGGAAAGCCGGTCTCGGGGTCGCGCGGCCCGGCGGCATTCTGGCTGAACCCGCGCATCGATGTCGGCCCGCCCGCATACAGCCGCTCGGGCAGCGGAATCAGCTCGCTGAACCCCGACCCGAAGGACCGCACCTGCCCATAGCGCGTGTTGCGCGCCAGCACGACCCTCCCCTTGTCGAAGCCATAATAGCTGGAGTTCGATGTGTCGACGCGATTGAACTCGGCCTGCGCGCCGAATGGCTTGGCCGAGAGAAACTCCTGGAAGCTGGTGTATGTGCCGCGATGCGCATCCATGGCCGAGTCGCGCGTGTCGCGGATCCATGTGAACGACGGGCCGCTGACGCGCACCGCCGTAGCCAGTTCGGGGATCTCCGCCGGGTATACCTGCAGGCTGCTTGCGGCCACCTTTACGCGCCGGAAATTCAGCTCGTAGATGAACGTGTTGGCCTTCGACAGCAGCGAGCCGGGCGTCCCGAACGACTGGTTCAGACGGAAGCCGCCATCGAGCCGCGAGGCGACATAGGTGGTTACGTCCTGGCTGTTGGCGTAGCCGCCGGAAAAGCTCAGGCCGATGTTCGGCTTGTTTTCAATGGTCGGAACCTGATAGAGAAGCTGCAGACGCTGCTCGAGAAGTCCATAGGTTCCCTGCAGCGAGGCCGACTGCTCGCGCCCGAAGACGTTATTGCGCGTGATGTCGGCGATCACCCGCGGGCTTACGCCGGTCTTTCCGTTGGGGTCGCATTTGACGCCGGCGGCAAATGCGCCGGCGCAGTTGTTCTGCGGCTGCCCGGTCTGCGCCTCGAAGCCAAAGCCGTAGGTCAGCGCCCAGCGGCGGGCTTCCACGGCCTGCAGCATCACGGTCTTGTATGGCTCGGCTCCGTCCGGGTTTTCGATTGCCGTATTCACCTCGTTGAACAGCGCAAAGGTGTAAAGGTTGCGCTGCGTGTCCAGAAGGGCCGATTCATTCAACGGATCGCCGGCGTGCACCGTGATGGCAGGCGTCACCGTGCTCTTGCGCGTGTAATGCAGCCCCGTGAGCAGCACGTTGCGCACGAAGAGCTGCTCGCCCTCGTGGATCTCGAAGGTCACGTCGACGATATTCGGATTCGCGGCCTCGGGCTGCTGCCGGATGTCGACCGCCGCCTGGTGAAAGCCGCGGCTCATGTACGCCGTCAGCAGCGCGTCGCGGTCGCCGGCCAGGTTCTGCGGAGAAAGCAGCTGCCCCGGCATCGTGTTCAGCAGCGGCAGCAGCATGCCGTCGTTCATGTGCGCGTTCCCTTGCAGGCGCACCGCGCCCACGCGCATCTGCGGGCCTTCGTCAATATGGTAGGTTACCGCGAGCGGAACGGTGTGGGGCTCGGCTGCATCGCCAGGCGGGTCATTGGCCGCTGCTTCGGAGGTATTTGTTTCGGGCGTCACCTTTACCTGCGCAAACCCGTTGTTGTGGTAGAGAGCCTCCAGCGCATTTACATCGGCTGAAACCAGCGCCTGGCTGTAGGCTCCATGCCGGTCCAGCGCAGTCGCCGCGTGCACGCTCAGCATCTCCTCGAGCGTGGCGGAATCGAAGTAGCGATTGCCGGTCACAACCACTTGTTCCACGCGCCGCCGCGGCCCCAGCTCGACCGTGTACACAATGTTGACCTGTTCCGGGCTCGGCGAGGTCTGGTCGTGGCTAACCTTCACGTCGAAGTAACCCAGCCGCTGGTAGTAGTCGCGCAGCCGGCGGTTGCCCTCGTTCAGCAGGTCCTCGTCCACGCTGCCCTCTTCGAAGATCGGCACCAGCCGCCGCACGCGATCCCTCTCCATGCCCGCGCCTTCGACGATCACCCGCACCACCGGGCCCCGATTGGCCGAAAACCGGAAATCCGCCGTCCTGCCGCCGTCGCGGTAGGTTTCCGACACCAGCTTCACATCGGCCTCCAGCCGGTCCTGGCTCTGGTACTTCTTCAGCACGCCGTCCAGCGCGCGGTTCACGGTATCGCGATCGACATGCGCGCCGGCCCGCAGGCGGGCAGCTCGACGGAACTCCTCGGCGCTCATGCCTGCATCGCCGGTAACCTCGACCCGGCCCACCCGCGCCTGCGCCCCGGAGTTTACCTGGAACGAGATATCGGTGAGCTGCTGTTCCGGGTGCGGCGTCAGAGTTTCCTTGATCACCGGGTTCGGATAGCCGTTCGACGCCAGCGCCGCTTTCATCTGCGCAATTGCGCGCTTCAGCCGCGCATCGGTCAGCGCCGTGCCCGGCGTCAGCTGGCTGGCCCGCTCAAGCTGCGTGTTCGCTGTGGCGCCCCTGGCGCCGTACACGCTTACGACGCCAATGAACATCCGCGGCTTTCCGCTGAAAGTCAGCGCCACGCCATCGCCTTCGCGCACGCCTTCGGCCTCGACCGTGTCGTAGAGGCCGGTGGCGTACAACTGGCGCAAACTGCTCTGCAGAAAATCGGAGCTCAGAGCCGTGCCGACGGCCTGCTCCAGACGCTGGTCCAGCGGTTTGAGCCGGTCGGCCGGCACGCCCGCAAACGAGATTCGCCGGATCGGCAACCCTGCCCGGAGCAGGCCGCCGGCAGAGGCCGCAGCAGCGCCGGATTCGCCCTGCTGTCCACAGGCGCTCGGCGCTGAGACGCCCGCCAGACAGGCCGACAGCAAAGCAGCGCCCAGCCATTTCCGGAGAGCCGCGCGCCCTGTCGCCGGGCGCAAAAAACGCAGCCGAGCCGCCCTTTGCCGCAAGACTCTATCTCCAAACAGCCCGGGAACGATTCCGCAAAGGCAGAAAAAACTCACATAGACTCTTCAATCGCTTTGTTGTCTCAGAACGTGAAAAGTTTAATGCCGTCAAGGCGGAATCTTCTGCCCCTCCGGCAACTTTATTCGTCTGTTTCTATACTAACGAGGATAGAGGCTTGTAGTTGCGATTCGAGGATTACGGCTTCGAGTACGGCTTCTCAAGGAAGTAAATGCCCCGTCCTACCTCCCCCGCGCAACCGCCGGATCCAGCCGCTGCGGCCAAACGAACCACTGTGAGCGCAGTTCCAGAAACCCCGGCCCCGGCCGGCCGGCCGGCCTATTCGTCCGCGGCTTCGCCCGATCCCGTCGAAGCCGAGGCGCTGGCCCGCGCCCAGGCCGGCGATCATCAGGCCTTTGCTCAGCTCTACGCAATCCACAAACGCCGCATCTACTCGCTTTGCCTCCGCATGGTCGGCAATATCGCCGAAGCCGAAGACCTCACTCAGGAGGCTTTTCTGCAGCTTCACCGCAAGATCGCCACCTTCCGCGGCGACTCGGCCTTTTCCACCTGGCTGCACCGGCTGGCCATCAACGTGGTCCTCATGCAGCTGCGCAAGAAGGGCCTTTCGCTGATTTCGCTCGATGAGGCGATGGAGCCGACTCCGGAAGAAGGACCCGGCCGCAGCTTCGGCGCTCCCGACCTGACCCTTGCCGGCGCCATCGACCGGCTGGCGCTGGAGCGGGCCGTCGCCGACCTGCCTGCCGGCTACCGCCTCATTTTCATCCTGCACGACGTCGAGGGTTTTGAGCATAATGAAATTGCTTCCATGCTCGACTGCTCGATCGGGAACAGCAAATCCCAGCTGCATAAGGCGCGCCTCAAATTGCGCGACGCGCTCAGAAAACATCTTCCGCAGGAGGCGCAGCCATGAGCTCACCCCGAAACACGATGAGCTGCGCCGAATTCCAGGCCCAACTGCCCGATCTCATTGCTTCGGGCGAGAATGTTCTCGATCATCCTCACATGCAGAGCTGCGAGCTGTGCCGCGCGCTCTACGCCGAGCTCGAAGTCATTGCCCAGGCGGCGCGCGAGCTGCTTTCCGCCGTGGAACCGCCCGACGAACTCTGGGAGAACATCGAATCTGCAATCAAAGGCGACAACGGCAGTACCCACAACCGCTGATTCTTCCGTTTGAACTGCTCCGAATTGCGCCTGGCGGCCAATCGGCGGCGGAATCTTCGCCCCGGCTCCCCAGCCGCGGCTTCTTTCGCCCTCCCGCGCTCACCTTCCCTGTGTTTCCGGCCGATATGCCCAGAGCGGATGGGCTGTTCTGCCCCCTCCCGCACAGCATCTCAGGTTCTTATGACAGGACACTTAGGACCGGAACACCACAGGAACCCGGCAAAAACCGAAGAAACAGCGAAACCAGATTGTCATCCCGGCCACAGCCAGGAACGCGACGGAAAGGAGCCCAATTGCCTGGATGTTAAAATCTGAAGCTTCAGCGGTGGTTGCGCCATCCAACATGAAGCAATTTGATAAGAGGACACTCAATGCTGAATCGTCCGCCCGTTCCACCTATCCCAGATCCGGCCCAGACGTCTCCGGGCAAGCGCAGGGTTCCTGTCCTTCCCGTTCGCGACACCGTTCTGTTTCCCCATGCCGTGCTGCCGCTTACGGTCGGCAGAGAAAGCTCCATTCAGTTGATCGAGTCGCTCGGCGATGAGCGCACCATCGTTGTAGCTGCCCAGAAAGATGCCCGGCTGGACGCGCCGCGGCCCAACGACCTGCACGCCGTCGGCACGCTGGCGACGGTGCATAAGGTTGTGCGCATGCCCAACCAGAGCCGTTTTGTCTTTACCGAGGGCGTAAACCGCGTGCGCCTGGTGAATTTCACCCAGTCCGAGCCGTTTATGGTGGCCGAGGTGGAGCTGCTCGAAGAGATCGAACCGGCGCCAAGCGCCAGTTTCGAAGCGCTGGTTCGCAATGTCATCGCCCAGTTTCAGCAGATCGTCACCGAATCGCCTACGCTCTCCGACGAGCTGCGCACGATCGCGGCCAACATCGATGAGCCGGTCCGGCTGGTCGATTTCATCGCCTCGTCGCTGCCGTTTCTGACGACCGCCGACAAGCAGCAGCTGCTGGAAACGCCGGGGGTAGTCGAGCGGCTGGATATGCTCAACAGGCATCTGGCCAAAGAACTCGAGGTCCAGCAGCTTCGCGCCAAGATCCAGAACGAGGTGCAGGACCAGGTGCAGCAGTCGCAGCGCGACTACTACCTGCGCGAGCAGCTTAAGGCCATCCAGAAGGAGCTGGGCGAGCAGGACGAGGGCCAGCGCGAGATCGAGGAGCTGCGCCAGAAGATCGAAGCCGCCGGCATGCCCGAGGACGTGAAGAAAGAGGCGATGAAGGAGCTCAACCGGCTCGGGCGCATG
>DATGLJ010000235.1:0-11530 GCA_035294185.1 Occallatibacter sp.
TCGGCTTCGCGCGCCCACTCGACAACGCGCCGGCCGGCCGGCTTGCGCCCTCCGCTGACGAAGACCTGCGCGTCACGCACCGGATCGGCTGCCGCGGGATCGCGGCGCGCGTCGATCGCAACCACTACGGCCTGCGCGCCAAAGCTCGCTCCGATGGAGGTGATGAGGGCCGGGTCGGCAAGCGCCGCGGAGTTGATGGAAACCTTGTCGGCGCCCGCCTCGAATACCTGCCCGGCATCGCGGGCCGAGCGGATGCCGCCGCCCACGCAGAATGGAACGAACAGCTCGCGCGCCGTGCGGCGGACCGTATCGAGCAAAGTCTGCCGGCCTTCGTGCGTGGCCGTAATGTCGAGCAGCACGATCTCGTCTGCGCCTTCGCGCGCATGACGCGCGGCCTGCGCCGCCGGGTCGCCCGCATCGACCAGATCGACAAACTGCACGCCTTTGACAACACGGCCGGCATGAACGTCCAGGCAGGCGATGATGCGCTTGGTCAGCATGAAGCTCCTTCCGGGCGCCAGTTAAGAAAATTACGCAGCACTTTGAGGCCGGTCTCGCCGGATTTTTCGGGGTGAAACTGCACGCCCATCACATTTCCGCGCTCGACTGCTGCGGCAAAGGGCTCGATATAGCGCGCGACGGCGGCGGTGTCGGCGGAGACAGGGCCTTTATAGCTATGCGTGAAGTAGACAAACTCGCCCGGGTCGATGCCGGCAAGAAGGCGCGAATCGGGGCGGATTTCCAGCGAGTTCCAGCCAACATGAGGCACCTTTTCGCCTCCTTCGGGAAAACGCGTGCACTGTTGGCTGAAATAGCCCAGACCGGGCAGATCCGGGGCTTCCGTCGAACCCGCGTAGAGCCACTGCATGCCGACGCAGATGCCGAGGAAGGGAGTCCCACGGGCGATTGCCGCGCGAATGGCTCCGGAAAGACCAGTGGAGTTCAGCCGCGCAGTGGCCGCGAAGTGCCCGACGCCCGGCAATACAATGCGCTGCGCCGATTCAACCAGCGAAAGATCGCCGTCTGTGACGGCAGTCTGCGCGCCCAGGTAGCGCAGCGTTTTGAGAACCGAGGTCAGGTTGCCGGCTTTGTAATCGATGACGGTGACGCGCATCAGAGCAATCCCTTGGTCGACGGCAGCATTTCGCCAAGCTGCTTGTCGCGCGAGCAGGCCACGCGCAGCGCGCGCGCGAATGCCTTGAAGATGGCCTCGATCTTGTGGTGATTGGATCTGCCGTACATGGTCCTGACGTGCACATTGGCGCGCGCCCCGCGAGCGAAGCCCTCGAAGAAATCGGTGACCAGCTCCGTCTGCAGGTCGCCGACCAGGCGCGTGCGAACCTTGATATCGACGGCGAACGCAGAACGCCCGCTCAGGTCGACGGCGGCGACAGCCAGCGTCTCATCCATAGGCATAACGAAATAGCCTGCCCGAAGGATGCCGCGCCTGTCGCCCAATGCGCGGTTAAATGCCTCGCCGAGCGCGATGCCAACATCTTCGACGGTGTGGTGCTGGTCCACGTCCAGATCGCCTTTGCACACCAGTTCCAGATCGAAAGCACCGTGCCGCGCAAACAGCTCCAGCATGTGGTCGAAGAAGCGGATGCCGGTGGAAATCCTGTAGCTTCCCTTCCCCTCGATGCCCAGGCGGATCGCAATCCGGGTCTCGGTCGTGTTGCGCTCGAAGGCCGCGGTTCGCATCTTCGCCGCTCTGCGCCCGGCGGCGAAGGCCGGAGCGCCGCGCTTGTTTGTCATCTGCTTCTTCATTCAGGCTCCCCTCTGCCGCCCGAGGGCATTCATGGTTTGCTTCAGCGCCGCGATCGCGCTGCGCATCTGCTCCCGCGTGCCGATGGTGATGCGCACGCGGCCATCGCAGCCAGGATCGCTCGAGCGGTCGCGGACAAGGACGCCGGCTGCTTTCATGCGATCGACAAACTCGGCATGCTGCGCGCCGATATCGACCAGTACGAAATTCGCGCGGCTCGGCCAGCGGCGCAGCCTGAGCGCATCGAGCGCCGCTTCAAACTCCGTGCGCGCGGCGAGCACCTCGCTCACATACCAGTCGGTATAGGCTCGATCTGCGAGCGCCGGAGGCAGACAGGCAAGCGCCAGCGAGTTTACGCTGTAGGGCGAAAGCACGCGGCGCACCCAGCGCATCAGCTCCGCCGGACCGGCCAGCAGCCCGAGGCGCAGACCGGCGAGCCCATACGCCTTTGAAAACGTCCGGGCCACAACAAGGTTCGGCAAAGCGCCAACCAGGTCCATCACCGTTTCGCCATGAAAGTGGAAGTACGCTTCGTCCACCAGCAACACGGCCTGTGGCGCACGGCGAGCGAGCTCGAGGAGCTGTTCCCGCCCGGCCGCAGTGCCCGACGGGCTGTTGGGGTTAGCAACGGCGATGATCTTCGTACGGGGCGTAATCGCCGCCGCCAGGCGGTCGAATGGAAATGCGAGATCGTCGCCGGCAAGCACAGTGACCGTCCTGGCATCTGTCGACGACGCGTAAACCTCGTACATGGTATACGTGGGCACTGGCAGCAGCAGCTCGTCGCCGGCTTCGAGGAAGGTTTCAAAGAGCACGTGAATGGCTTCGTCCACGCCGTTCGTGAGTGCGACCTGATCCGGTTTGAGGCCGAGATGCGCGGCTGCGATGGCTTCCACGGGCTCGCGTTCAGGGTAGCGCGTGAGCGCGCCGGCCGAGATCTGGCCCAGGACTTCGCACACCTTCGGCGAGCAGGCCAACGTGTTCTCGTTGAAGTCGAGGCGCAGCGCATCGCGGCTGCCGAGCGGCGGGTGGTACTCCTTCATTGCCTGCACGCGCAGTCGCGGCGCGGGCGATGAAATGAGCGTAGATTCAGCCACGGGACCTCCTTGCATGCAGGCGCGCGTAAATAGCTTCCGCATGGCCGGAAAGGCCTTCGGCTTCGGCCAGCAGCGCGGCCTTTGGCCCGAGCGCGCGCAGAGCCGGCCGCGTATATTCCTGCACAGTGATGAGCTTGACGAAATCATTCACGCTCAACCCCCCACGCACATGCGCCATGCCGCCGGTGGGCAGCGTGTGATTGGGCCCGGAAATATAGTCGCCCATCGGCTGCGCGGACCAGCGGCCCACAAAGACCGAGCCCGCGCTCGTAACCCATTCAAGATCGCGCGCAGAATCGACCGTCAGATGCTCGGGCGCAAGACGATTGGTGATGGCGCGGGCTTCATCGGTTGTGGCGGCGATCACGATGACGCCATTACGGCGCAGAGATTCGCGCGCTACGGGATTGTTGCGGCTGAGCAGTTTCGTCTCAGCAAGTACCGCGCGACCCAGGCTGGCGCGCGTCGTAATGAAGATGGCCAGGGCCGCGGGATCGTGCTCGGCCTGCGCCACCAGATCGGCGGCGATTGCGGCCGCGTCTCCGCCGTCGCTGGTCACGGCGATCTCCGTGGGTCCGGCAAGCATATCGATCGCGCAGTCGAAGGCAACGAGGCGCTTGGCGGCGGTGACGTACAGATTGCCAGGGCCTACGATTTTCCGGACGCGCGGAACTGTGGCTGTGCCGTAGGCCAGCGCGGCCACGGCGTGCGCTCCGCCAAGCCGGTAAAATTCCGTGATGCCGAGCAGATGAGCAGCGGCGAGAGTCTCGGGGGCGGGTTTGGGCGAGACAACCGCAATGCGCGGAACGCCGGCTGCCTGCGCGGGGATTGCGGTCATCAGCAACGTCGAGGGAAGCGGATGACGGCCGCTGGGAACATAGCAGCCGACCGCGTCGAGCGGCCGCACCAGCTGGCCCGTCGTCAGGCCGGCGACCGGCGATGCGCTCCACGATTTGGGAAGCTGGCGCTTTGCGAAGGTGCGAATCTGCGAAGCGGCGGCAGAGAGTGCATCGCGCATGCCGGGGCTCAGAGCCTGCCATGCGGCGGCCATCTCTCCGGGCGCGATGCGCATGGCATCGGGGCCGGAGAGTCCATCGAACTGCGCGGCATAACGCAACAATGCGCGATCGCCGCGGCGGCGCACATCGGCAACGATGCGGCGCACGGCGGGAAGAACGGCCTCGAGCGCCGCGCCCCCGCGCCGCTCGAGCCGGGCGAGAAGAGCCGCCGCCTCCTGTGCGCTGCGGCCCTGAGTGCGAATCAGTTTCATGCGTCGATCCCGGCTTCGGGCGCCCCGGCGCTCAGGTCCCGTTGCTTTCTTCCGGCATATCCGAGCATCGCTGCAGCCCTTTCCGAATACGAATTCCGTCGCTGTTCTGCTATAGCACAACCTTGTTCAGCGGATACTCGACGATGCCCGCAGCGCCCGCCGCTTTCAGGCGCGGGATCACGTCGCGGGCCACGCGCTCTTCGAGGATGGTATTCACGGCCACCCACTCGGAATCGCTCAGCTGCGAGACGGTCGGCGAGTTGAGCGCAGGCAGCACGGCGAGCACCGCATCAAGACCGGAGCGCCTGACGTTGAGCATGAGGCCCACCTGCGCCTGCGCGTCGATAGCGCCGCGCAGCATAGTCGCGATTTGATCGATCTTCTGCTTCTTCCAGGGATGGGCCAGAGCAGCCTTTGACGCGATCAGGTGCGTCTCGCTCTCCATCACGGTGTCGATGATCTTCAGATGATTGGCCTTGAGCGAGCTGCCAGTCTCCGTTACTTCGACGATGGCATCGGCCAGCATCGGCGGCTTCACTTCCGTAGCGCCCCAGCTGAACTCCACCTTGACGTTGACGCCCTTGGCGGCGAAGTATCGCTTGCTCGTTTCAACGAGTTCCGTGGCGATGATCTTGCCCTCGAGGTCCTCTGCCTTTTCGAATCCGCTGGACTCCGGAACGGCGAGCACCCAGCGCACTTTGCGGCGGCTCTGCTTGGCATAGGTGAGCGTGGTTACGCTGGGCACGTCGAGACCGCTCTCCACTACCCAGTCAATGCCGGTGAGGCCGGCGTCGAGCACCCCGTGCTCCACGTAGCGAGCCATCTCCTGGGCGCGGATGAGCATGCACTCGATATCCGCATCGTCAATTGAAGGAAAGTAGGAACGGCCGTCGGCGTAGATATTCCAGCCGGCGCGGCGGAAGAGCGCGATCGTTGCGTCCTGCAGGCTGCCCTTGGGCAGGCCGAGACGAAGCTTGTCAGCCACGGACTGCCTCCTTCTGCGCGCTGGTTGCAATCGCGCGCGTAAAGCAGCTTACCGTGCCTTCGTGGCAAACCAGACCATCGCCCTCCACCTCCACGCGGAAAAGAAGCGTGTCGTTGTCGCAATCGGTCGAGGCGGAGACAACGCGCAGGCGGTTGCCGCTGGTCTCGCCCTTCATCCATAGTTTCTGCCGGGTGCGGCTCCAAAAAGTGACGTAGCCCGTTTCAAGCGTCTTGGCGTAGCTGATCGGGTTCAGAAAACCGAGCATCAGCACTTCGCCGGTGCGCGCATCCTGCACGATACCCGGGACGAGCCCGTCCATCTTGTTGAAATCGATGGTCGCGGCCTGGCTGGACATGCTTTGATTGGTCATGACAATTCCTGGTGGTGCCGTGTTTTCGAGAGGCAAGAAAAAACCCGCGGGCTTGAGCGGCCGGCGGGCTGATATGTTTCCGATCTCTCTGGCCGATTCAGGCCATAGCATCCGCCGGCATGGAGGTCCCATGATGATGGTGGTGACCGTGATGGCGGTGGATTTGCATCTACACCCAAGTTACAGGCCAGGGGCCGGGCTTGTCAAAGATTTTTTTGACAGAAATCCTTCACGCGCGGCCCAAAGCCTCCTGATCGAATTTTGCTCCCCCCGGCCGCTCATTCCATGAGCATGGCCCTCCGCATTACGGCTGCGCCGCCGCAGGCGAGGCGTGCAGCAGCTCCACAATTCGCTGGTAGAGCCGGTTGCGAAGCTCAAAACGCGCGGCTGCCGGCGTGATATAGCGCACGTGCAATTCAATGCCGGAGCCGGATGGGCGCAGGTTAACTACGGAAGCAGGCTCGAAGCCGCGCAGGCCCACAGTCCTGCTGCTCCGGCTCCATTCCTCCCTGGCGCGGTGGAGATTCTCGCCTGTCTCTTCCGTTACGACCTGCTCGAGGCGCTGCGTAAGCTCATGCAGATTGGCTGCAGGCGGCACGGCGGCGACGATCTCCTCCCAGGTCCACTGCCCCGCCGTGGAGAAGTTGAAGTACTGGCCGCGAATGGCATAACTGTTCATGAACGTAATCCGGCGGCCGGTGGGAAGCCCTTGATCGGCTTCGAGCAGTGTCGTCGTCATCAGGCGAAAATCCGCAACTTCGCCGCTCACATTGTTGATCTCCACCCAGTCGCCCACATGGATGCCGCTTTTGCCCATCAGCGTGAACCAGCCGAGAAAAGCGACAATGTAATCCTGCAGCGCAATGGTGAGCGCCGCGGTGGTAAGACCGAGGATGGTAGGCGTCTGGCGCGGCGCGCCGAAAACCACAAAGAGAATCAGCATGAGGCCGATCACCTGCACGCCAAGCTGCAGGATGTTGCGCAGCGTGTGCATCTGCCGGCGGTCGACAGAGGGTCTGTCCATCAGATGACGGATCAGCGCATCGCAGGCCAGCATGCCGATGAGAATGAGCAGCACGACCATCAGGGAACTGAGGATCAGGTGCGCGACAATGCGATGCTGCAGCCGCACCTGAGCCGCCCACTGGCCATATACGGCTGCGAGCTGCTGGAGGGTCTGGATGCGATCGTCGTCGATGCTGAGAATCTGCCGCTCGGAGCTGCGGTCGTGCAGGCTGGCGATCTCCGACGACCGATCGGCCGCCGAGGGTTGACCAGCCGCCGCAGCCGATACTGCGGCGGAATTGGCGCGGGCCTCAAGCGCATTGTGCTGAGCCGTAATGGCCTTTGCGTCGGCGAGCGCCTGCTGCTGAGCCTGATCGAGCAGCGCCGCGCGCTGGCGCTGCCTGAACCACGCCGCAACCCGGGCGGCGAGCGTCCGATTATAGGTCATGGCGATGACGGCGATCTGACCGCTGGCAACCTGGCTATCGTATGCCTTCATCGATTGTTCGTGCGCGGCAAGCTCATCCTGAATCTGCGCCGTGGTATCGCCCGAAGCGCGCTGCAGATCGCGCTGAGCATCGGTCAGTTCGTCGTTATCAAGACCAAGCTGCGCTTTGGCGACCTGCAACGCACTGCCTGCCTGCGCGGATGCAGGATTCTGTTGTTGCTGCGCCGCGGAAACCCTGGCCGAGAGCCTGTCGACCGCCGCCTGATCCTGATCGCGGATCTTTTCAAGCTGCGCAATCTTCTGCTGCAGTGCGAGGGCCGGGCCGGTAAGCGTGCGGTGCTGAGCGTCGAGCTGTGCCTGGCGCAATGCCGCCGCAAACGCCTGGTCAACCGCATGATCCGCCAGGTGCTCGGCCCGGCGCGCGTACTCATTCTCTTCGGCGGTTACCGCCATCGAGGCAAGCGTCTGCGCCGTCTGCCATGGCTGGGTATCGACGGGCAGGGAGGACGCAGACCTTTGCGCGCCATTGTGAAGAAACGACAGATGCGCCGCAGCGTCGCGCGTGATCCAGAACAGGCCAAAGCAAAGGGCCAGAAGCGCAACAAGCAGCAGCAGGAGCCCTGCACGGGCCTTGCTGAAGCCCGAAGCGCCCACATGCGAAGAATCGGAAGAGGCCGACGGATGCGCCATGCTTCATTTTCGCAGCCCAGGGTCAAATGCCCCAATAGCTGCTTGCGCATGCGGCTCCGACCGCCGAAAATGGTGCCGTGCAAAAGGGCGTGAAAACTTTCGCGCTGGCCCAGGCGCTGTTATTGTGCGCGGCGTGGAGCAGCGCCGCGCCGGCGCAGCAGAGAACGCCGCAGGCGCACGCGGTCCTGCCGCCTGAGGCGCGCGTTGACATTAACCACGCATCTGTTGACGAGCTGATGAAGACGCCGGGCATGACGCGCACCTGGGCCGGAAGAATCGTACGCTTCCGCCCCTACCGGACAAAACAGGATCTGCTCGATCGCGGAGTGATTCCCGGCGAGGTTTACGACCGCATCCGGGACTCGATCGTCGCGCACCGCGAAAAGCAGTAGCCCCGCGCGGCTTCTCGCCAATTGCCTACCTGTGCGTCTCCAGCTCCATCGGCACTTCGGTCCCCACGGCGCCGCGATTCAGCAGCCGGCTCAGAATTACGTACAGAACGGGAATGAAGATCAGGTTCAGTACGGTCGAGAGCAGCATTCCGCCCACAATTGTCGTTCCCACCGAACGGCGGCCGAGCGCGCCGGCGCCGCTGGCGAACACCAGCGGCAGAACGCCGAGGATGAATGCGAACGAGGTCATCAGAATCGGCCGCAGACGAAGCTCGGCCGCTTCGATCGCCGCCTCGGCAATGGTGCGGCCGCGGCGGCGGAGCTGCTCGGCAAACTCGACAATCAGAATCGAGTTTTTCGCCGACAGGCCGATGAGCATCACCAGGCCGATCTGGCAGTAAACGTCATTTGCCAGCCCGCGCAGCGAGACCAGCCCCAGCGCGCCCAGCACGGCCATGGGGACTGCGAGCAGGATGATGAAGGGCAGTGCGAAGCTCTCGTACTGCGCCGACAGGGTCAGATAAACGACCACAATGCCGAGCGTAAAGATGACAAGCGCCTTGCCGCTCGATTCCAGTTCGTCGAGCGTCAGGCCCGTCCACTGGTAGGCCATGCCCGGAATCATATTTTGCTTTGCCAGCTCTTCCATCGCCTTAAGCGCCTGACCGGAGCTATAGCCAGGAGCCGGCGAGCCGTCGATCTCCACTGCGCGGAAGAGGTTGTAGCGCGTAATCACCGGCGGACCGGCGCTCTCCCGCACGGTAACCAGGTTGTCGAGCGGAATCATCTGGTTCGAGTCCGAGCGCACGTAATAGTTGTGCAGGTCGGCGGCGCGCATGCGGAACGGCTGGTCGGCCTGAACAAAGACGCGATAGGTTCTGTCGTTGTAGTCGAAGTCGTTGACGTATTCCGAACCCATCAGCACGTTCAGCGTGGAAGAGATCTGCGAAAGCGGCACGCCGAGCGCCTTGGCCTTGTCGCGGTCGATCGTCACCATCTCCTGCGGGTCATTGGCCGAAAACGTAGTCAGCAATCCCGTCAGCTCTTTGCGCGCCTGGCTGGCGCTCACGATGCGGTGCGCGACGCGGTCGAGATCGGTAAGCGTGTTGCCGCCCTGGTCCTGCAGCATGAACTGAAATCCGCCGAAGCTGCCGATGCCTTGCACGGCAGGGGGCTCGAAGAGAGCCACCAGACCTCCGTTGGGCGCCAGCATCAGCCGCTGCAGCTGGGGTGAAAGATCGGCCACGATATCCGCGGCGGAGTGTCCGCGCCCGCGCCGCTCCTTGGCCGGCCTCAGGCTGGCAAACATCATGCCAGCATCCGAGGCGTTGCCCGCAAAGCTGAAGCCCATTACCGAGAACAGGCCATCGATATCGGGGTTCTGCCCGATGATCGCCGCGGCGCGATCTGCCAGATTCGTTGTATAGGCCAGCGATGAGCCCGGCGGCGCCTGCACAATAGCCATCAGATAACCCTGATCCTCCTGCGGAATGAATCCCGTGGGCACATGTCCGTAGATCCACACCGTCGCCGCCAGCCCGGCAAAGAAGAGAATCAGCAGCGCGTAGCGCACCCTAAGCGCGCCGTGAATGATGCGTGCATAAGCGCCGCCCATCCAGTTGATGAACCCTTCGGCGCCATGAACGAACCCTGCAAATGCGCGCGAAACCGGCCGAATGCGCAGAAAGTCGAGCTGGTGGGGACGCTGTTCTTCGCCGCGCAGGAACAGAGCCGACAGCGCCGGGGAAAGCGTGAGCGCGTTGAATGCCGAAATTGCGATCGAGAAGGCAATGGTCAGCGAAAACTGCCGGTAAAGAATGCCCGTGGTGCCCGGGAAAAACGAAACCGGCACGAACACAGCAATCAGTACGAGCGAGGTTGCGATGACGGCGCTGGTGACTTCGCGCATAGCCCGCGATGTGGCCATGTGCGGGTCGGAGTGCTCCATGTGGATATGCCGCTGCACGTTCTCGATGACCACGATGGCATCATCGACCACCAGGCCTGTCGCCAGCGTGATTCCAAACAACGTGAGCGAGTTAATGGAGAAGCCGAACATCTTGATGAACGCAAAAGTGCCGATCAGCGACACAGGAATGGTGACAGCCGGAATGATGGTGGCCCGCCAGTCAAGCAGGAACAGGAAGATGACGGCGATAACGATAATGATCGCTTCGACGAGCGTGCGCAGCACTTCGCGGATCGAGTCGCCCACGGCCGTGGTTGAGTCGAAGGCAACGCGGTACTCCAGGCCCGGCGGAAAGCTCTTCGAGAGCTGTTCGAGCGCAGCCTTGGCGCCGCGATCCACATCGAGCGCGTTGGCATTGGAAAGCTGTTCCACGCCAACGCCCATCGCATCGTGGCCGGAAAACTTAAGCGTCGAACTGTAATCCTCGGCGCCTAGCTCGGCGTGGCCTACGTCCTTCAGCAGAACAAGCCCGTTGGGCGAGTTTTTCACAACAATATTGTCGAATTCTGCCGGGCTCGAAAGCCGCCCGGTCACGCGCACGGGAATCTGAAACGCCTGTTTCTGATCGGCGGGCGGCTCGCCGAGCTGGCCGGCCGGGATTTCCACGTTCTGTTCCTGAAGAGCGTTGACCACATCGCTTGCCGTAAGACCCCGCGCGGCCAGACGCACCGGATCGATCCACACGCGCATTGCGTATTTGCGCTCGCCGAAGATAATGACGTCGCCTACGCCCGGTACGCGCTTCAATGCGTCCTTTACATAGACATCAATGTAGTTTGAGATGAACTCGCTCGAGTAGCGCCCGTCGCGCGTAAAGAAGCCCGCGCCAAAAACGAAGTTGCTGTTGGCTTTGGTAATGCTGATGCCGGTGGAGTTCACCTCGCCCGGCAGGCGGCCCTGCACGCTGGCCACGCGGTTCTGCACGTCCACAGCGGCGATGTCGAGGTCGTAGCCGGTCTGGAAGGTAATGGTGATGTCGCTGGTGCCGCTGTTGGTGCTCTGCGAGCTGATGTAGCGCATCCCCTCGACGCCGTTGATGGCTTCTTCGAGCGGGATCGTTACCGCCTTCTCAACGGTTTCCGCATCGGCGCCGATATACGTCGCGCTCACCGTCACCTGCGGAGGCGCGAGCGTGGGATACATGGATATAGGCAGCGTGGGCAGGCACACCGCGCCGGCAAGAATGATGAGCAGCGCACAGACGGTGGCAAAAACCGGCCGGCGGATGAAGAAATCAACAAACAAGATGAAAACCTCTTTCGCGTTTTGTTCCGGTTGCGGTTGCGCGCAGGATGGCCGCGTGGATCCGGTCCCGGGGCCTCAGCCACCCATCGGCATCACCGGCATGCCGTTGACCAGGAACTGCGTTCCCGAGACAATCACGCGATCCCCCGGCGCAAGTCCCGAAGAGATGGCATAGGAGTTGCCCACGGTTTCTCCCAGCGTGATCGGCGTCTGGCGCGCCACGAAATGCCCGCTCTGCTGCTGCGCCACAAAGACAAAGCTCTGCGCGCCCTGGCGCGTTACCGCGAGCACGGG
>DATGLJ010000236.1:0-2243 GCA_035294185.1 Occallatibacter sp.
TCTGCTGTTTCTGGCCGCGACCACCGAAGGACTGCCCCCCGCGGCGCGCGAATATCTCGAAGAAGCCAGCGCCGAACTCGGACGCATCGCTCACATTACGCGCCAGGCTCTCGGCTTTTATCGCGAGTCGGTCACTCCGGGCGAGGTCCGCGTGGATGCGATGCTCGACTCGGCTGCCGATCTGGTCAAGCGCAAAATCGCCGCCAAGCGCGTCATCGTCGAAAAACAGTTCCGCGTTCACCCGAAAGTCACCGCCATCGGGGGCGAGCTGCGCCAGGTCTTTTCCAATCTGCTGGTCAACAGCGTCGATGCCGTCGGCGAGCAGGGCGCCATCAAGATTCGCGTTTCGCAGGGCTTCAACCACGCCGGAAGGCGCTCGGTGCGCATCACTGTCGCCGATAACGGCTCCGGCATTCCGTTGGCCTCCCGCCAGCACATCTTCGAGCCGCTGTTCACCACCAAAGGCGCCGTGGGCACCGGCCTCGGTCTCTGGGTGGCCCGGCAGATCGTTGAAAAGCACGGGGGGAAAATCCAGATGCGGTCTTCGATCAGCGGACCTCGGCGCGGATCGACGTTCAGCGTTCTGCTGCCCGCCTGAGATTCCTGCCCGGCATGCGCAGCGGCGCAACCAAAATCCGACGGCTTTTACACAACGCAGGCCTCTCCGAAGCGAGATACTGGTTATATGTCTTTTACAGCCACCCCTGGACTTGAAGTTCTTTATTCACGCGATCAGATTGCCAATCGCGTCGCAGAAATGGGCGCAGAGATCAGCCGCGACCTGAACGGCGAAAAACTGGTCATGGTGGGCGTGCTTAAAGGCGCGGCGTTCTTCCTCGTCGATCTGTCGCGCGCCATCCGGGCCGACGCCACCTTCGACTTTGTCGCCACCTCGAGCTACGGCGTGGGCCAGCGCTCGTCGGGCGCCGTCAAGCTCATCAAGGACCTCGACCAGTCCATCGAAGGCAAGAACGTGCTCGTCGTCGAAGACATCCTCGACACCGGCCTGACTCTCGCCTACCTGCGCAAGCTCTTCCTGCAGCAGAAGCCCAAAAGCCTGCGCATCGCCACGCTGCTCGACAAGCCCTCCCGCCGCATCGAAAAAATCGAGGCCGATTATGTCGGCTTTTCGATTCCCAATCTCTTCGTCATCGGCTATGGAATGGACTATGGCGAGCGCTATCGCAACCTGCCGGATATCTGCATCCTGACGCCGAATCATCCCGAATAGCTATCCCGAATCGAAACCTGGGACGCCGGATTTCGCTCTCGTACAACCGCTGGCCGGGTTTTGTGTCTAATCTCTTGGCTGCCTGAGAGCGCAGGTTCTATACTCAACAGCCGGAGACCGGTGGGTTTGTTCGCCCAAACGGCAAGGAGTAAAGTTTTTTGAAATCCATCTCGCCAGTTCAGGATTCCGATCTCGAATTCGATCACGGCTCGTTCGATTCTGCCGCATTTGCGAAATCCGCACTGGCCAACTGGCAGACACTGGCCGCCGTCATCGACCACACGCTGCTCAAGCCCGACGCTACCCGCCAGCAAATCGAGACCCTCTGCGACGAAGCCGCGCGCTACCGCTTCGCCTGCGTCATGGTGAACCCCATATGGACAGCCACGGCCGCCAGCGCGCTTGCCGGCACCGGCGTTGCCGTGGGCGCTGTTCTCGGCTTCCCGCTCGGCGCTTCGCTCGCTTCCACGCTCCGGCAGGAGGCGGCGGCTCTCATCCGGCTCGGCGCGCGCGAACTCGATATGGTCATCCCCATCGGGCTGCTTAAAAGCGGCAACCCTCAGGCCGTGCATCGCGCGCTGCGTGCCGTCGTAGACGTCGCCCATCGCCATGGAGCCACGTTGAAGGCTATTCTCGAAACCGCCCTGCTGAACACCGAAGAGCAGCTGCGGGCCGCCGAAGTCGCCATCCAGGCCGGCGCGGACTTCATCCAGACCTCGACCGGATTCTCGGCTGGCGGCGCAACTGCGGCTGATGTGGCGCTGATGCGCGGCGTGGCCGGCAGCCGCTGCGGCGTCAAAGCCCTGGGCGGCGTGCGCCGGCTGGCCACGGCCCGCGCCATGCTCGAAGCCGGCGCCAACCGCATCGGCTCATCGGCCTCGGTCGCCATCCTCCGCGAGCATGGCGCCGAATAGCGCGCAGGCTGCGGTAAACAACTGAAACGGCTATGGCGTTAAAGTTCCGGTAACCGCCTCGCTTTCTGGCCGTCGCCATCCCCATCCGCCAAAGCCGC
>DATGLJ010000237.1:0-5386 GCA_035294185.1 Occallatibacter sp.
TTTCCGTGACTCCGGCCCCGCTGGCCGCGCAACAAGCGCCTGTCGAACGCCGTCCGGGAACGAAGGTAAGGATCGAGCTGGTCGGCGATTCAACGCAGACAGACATTGCAGGTTATGGCCGCGGCTTCTGCGCAAACCTTACCGCGGACGTTGACTGCGTAAACATGGCGCACGGCGGCGCCAGCACCAAAACCTATCGGGAAGACGGCTACTGGGCGCGCGCACTGGCCAGCAAGCCGGATTACATGCTCATTCAGTTCGGACACAATGACATGGAATCCTCCGATCACCTGCCCCGGCAGACGACGATGGCCGAGTACGAGGAAAATCTTCGCCGCTTCGTCAGCGAAGCTCGCGCCGCCGGCGTGCAGCCTGTGCTGGTAACGCCGTTGACCCGCCGTTACTTCGGGCCGGATGGAAAGATACACAGCGACCTGCTCGCGCATGCTGCAACGATGAAGCGCGTAGCCGGCTCCATGCAGGTCCCGCTGGTTGATCTGCAGGCCGACAGTATCGCCTATCTGGATCGGATAGGCCCGGTTGAAGGCAGCAAGCTCGGCATTACCAAGAAAGCCCCCGACGGCAGCACCACTCCGGACAAGACGCATTTGAATTGGGAGGGGAGTTACGTCTTCGGCCGAATTGTCGCCGTCGGCCTTGTTAAGGCTGTTCCGTCGCTCGCCGGATATCTTCGGCCGCAACCTGCAGTCCTGCCCGAAGAAGGACAGCTTGCAATGCGTGTTCTGAATCAGGCGCCGTTCAGGATCGTACTTGTCGGCGACTCGACAGTCGCAACAGAAGGAGGCTGGGGGCCTGGGTTCTGCGCAACGGTCACGCCCAATGTCACCTGTATCGACCTTGCTGCGAATGGACGCAGCTCGAAGAGTTACCTGGATGAAGGCCTCTGGAGGAAAGCACTGGCTGAAAAAGCCCAATATTATTTCATCCAGTTTGGCCACAATGACCAGAAACCCGATCCGGCCCGTCATACTGACCCACAAACCTCTTACAAAGAGAATCTTCGTCTCTATATCCGCGACACCCGCGCGGCAGGCGCAATTCCCGTTCTGGTTACGCCGCTTTCGCGCCGCAATTATAAGGACGGCATACTCGTCCAGGATGGGTTGGACGAGTATGCCGCGGCGATGCGCCAGGTTGCAGCGGAAGAGAAGGTTGCTCTTGTTGATCTGTATGCAATGTCACGCACGCTGTTGGAGACTCTCACGCAGCAGCAGGCCGACGCCTTCGACGCTGTCCATCACCCGGACGGCGTTGCTGAGAATCACGGCTCAACCGGACCGGACCGCACGCACTTGAACGATCTCGGGAAGAAAACCTTTGGCAGGATGGTGGCCGACAGCGTGATCCGCACTGAGGTCGAGCTAGGGCCGGATATTCAAGGTCTTCCCGCCGGTAAGAATCCCGCCACAGTTCCTCTGCAGGCGGCATCGGCCGGCAACCGTTGATGACAGGTGTGGTAATGCCTCCTGCGTCGAAGAGATAGACAGGAAATTTCAAATGGGAAGATATGCTCTCGGCGGCCGGAGCTGAGGGCATCGGTGGCTGGAGCGGCCCGGTTCTGCCAGGGCGACGCGGGCTTTGCCGGAGAAGCCTACCCGACGGCGGCGACGGCGACCAGCTGTTCTTCCTCCGGCTGGATGCGCACCGGATTCCGCAGCGGCCTGCCCAGGCCGGGGAAGCTGATCTCGGCGACGTCACCATCCGCCAGGCGGACGCCTTCGCCAAAGCTGAAGGCATCGGCGCCGAAGAAGTGGACATGCACGTCTCCCGGCCGGCGGTGCGCCTCGTATTTGAAGTGGTGATGCTCCAGGTTGGCCAGCGAATGGCACATATTCTTTTCGCCGGAATAGATGCCGGCCCTCCACAGCGCCGCTCCCTTGCGCTCTATGGTCACCGTGCCGGCAAGATCGCGAAACAGTTCGCCGCCACCGGCAACGAGCTCGGGGCCCACCGAGCAGTTGCGCAGCTTGGAGTGCGCCAGATAGAGGTAGTTCTGCTTTTCCATCGCATGGTCTGAGAACTCGTTGCCTGCCATGAACCCGATCCGGCAGGGCCGGCCGTCGTCGGCGATCACATAGGCGCCGGCGACCTCCGGCTCTTCGCCGCCATCGAGCGCATAGCAGGGAACCGGCAGGGCCTCGCCATGCGCGCGGAGAACCGATCCGTTTCCCTTGTAGAACCACTCGGGCTGCACGCCGACGCAGCCGGCCGCGGGCTGGCCGCCCTCCTTGCCGAGCTGGAACATGCGCATGCTGTCGGTAATCGCCGGGGCGGCATCGCGGTGCATGGCGGCGCGATTCTCTGCGCTTACCTTGTGCGTGAGCCCGGTTCCGCTCACCATCAGCCGCGCCGGATCGCCGGGATGATCGATGGGGCACAGCAGCCGCCACTCGGATTCGCCGCTATAGACAGGATCGTAATCCAATGTGCGGCCGGAAACCGAATGCCGCGCCAATTCGCTCACCGGCAGACCGCGCCGGATCGCTTCCAGCGCAAGATCGTAGACCGTCGTCCACTTTGCCAGCAGGTGAAGAACATTGCCATCGGCGATGGCTGCCGCGCGCTCACTGCCGCGGCCCAGTTGTACAAGATGCGTTGCCCGATCCACTTATCGCTTCCCGCCGGTCGATGTCGCCTGCAAGAAATGCGACTCGTCCATGAGCAGATACTGCTCCAGACTGCGCATCAGCTCTTCGAGCTTGTTATGCAGGTGCCTGCGCATGGCCAGGTCGGCCTCTTCTTCCGATTGCTCGCAAAGCGCCTGCGCCAACTGCTCATGCCAGCGCGCCGGCAGCTTGCGGCCGCCGTAAAGCTGCTGATCGTAAAACCAGTTGAAGACCAGAATCTGGTTTTTCTCAACCTGCTGGGCCAGAAACGGCAGCCTGGTGCCTTCGGCAATGCGCATGTGAAAGGCCATATGCGCCCGGCGCCATTGCATGAGCTCTTCAGGGTTGGGCTCATCCGGCGTGGTCGTGACCTCGTGCATGTGGTCGAGCTCCCGCGCCGCTTCCAGCAGCTCGGCGCGGTCCCGGCGCGTGGCCATGCGCGCAAACAGCCGCGCCGACTGCGTTTCAAGCCCCTCGCGCACTGCCCAGAAACCGCGGATATCCTGCGGAGTCGGCGTGCGCACCTTCGTTCCCACGCGCGGCGTGTTCTCGATCAGGTACTCGCTTTCCAGCCGGCTCATCGCCTCGTTCACAGGAACAACGCTCATGCCGAGTTCCTGCGCCAGGTCCCGGCGCGAAATCACCGTGGCAAACGAGTACTCGCCGCTCAGTATGCGGTTGCGAACACAGCGGTAAACCTGCTCCGCCATTCCGGCGGAATCTTTAAAGCTTTCGGACGCCATTTTGACAACGGTAACACAGCTTGATATTTTTGCCAATGGCTCTGAAATATTACACGAGCGCTCTGGGCAGGGAAATGGGGTTTCCGGCAACTCGCATTCTGATTTCTTCGATCTGTTTTCTACCGGCTCTCGCGCTCCCTGCCGCAGCGCAGATGCGCACGGTCGAAACTCCTGTGGCCGCGCTTCGGCTGTCGGAAAAAACCTGTGACCTGGTTGGGCTGAGCTGGAAGAGCCCGCACCTTGAAGTAATCGGCGAGCCGCGGCTCGGCGAGAACTTCCGCATCCTGATTCCGCAAAAGGGCTACGAAGCAAACTACTTCGACAGCCGCGATCAGCAGGTAAGCCGGATTGAGTCCATGCCCGGCGGCGTGCTTTGCACCTACGACTCATTGAAGAACGTTCGGGAATCGCTTCCCGTCGAGGTGCGCTACCGGATCGAAGCCGTCGGCGCCCAGAACGGCGGGCAGATTCATTTCTCTATCGCCGTCGATAATCCCACCGGCCGCAAGCTGGCCGAAGTGATGTACGGAATCATCGGCGGGCAAAAGGGCATCGGCGACCGGCTGGATACCGAGTCGATGGTTCCCGGCGGAAGCAACAACTTATCGCCTGTTCTCTTCAGCCGGTTCCGTCCGGGATTCGGCGGAGGAAACTTCGGCATACCTTACGACTCTGTCTACTTCACCTACCCGGGCGAAATGCCGATGGGCTGGATCGATTTCTACAATCGCAAGGCTGGCATCGGCTACTACTACGCCGACCAGGACCCGGACACACGTCTGACGCTTCTCGATTTCGAACTGCGCCCCTATTCCAAAGGCTCCGAGATCAGGGATAACTGGCCCTCGCCGTCGGAGCTTCCGCCGGGCGAACCGATTGGCCTGACGATGGGCTGGGTGGCCATGCCCTATCTGAGCAATGGCGTCTTTACCGCCGGGCCCGTGGCGCTTCAGGTGCACCAGGGAGACTGGCACGAGGCGAGCAGGATTTATCGCTCCTGGTTCGATCGGCATTTCACAGTGCAGCGAGCGCCGGACTGGCTGCGCAAAGAGAATGCCTGGCAATCCATCATTCTTTCGAATGGCGAAGATGTGATTGCGCACCGGTTCGACGAGCTGCCGAAGTTAGCCGCTGATGCGAAGAAGTACGGAATCACGACCTTCGAAATTCTCGGCTGGAACGTGGGCGGTATCGATCGCGGCTATCCGCAATATCAGCCCGATCCGCGTCTCGGGACGCCGGAAGAGTTCCGTAAGGCGCTGGCGGAGATCCGCGCCATGGGCGTTCATCCGCTGATCTTCACCAACGTGGACGTGGCGGATACGGCGACGCCGATTTTTCAGAACAAGCTGAAGCAATATGCGGTTGACGGCCGGTGGGCGCCGGACTGGCCTTTGTTCGGCTGGGGCGAGGGAACCATCAGCGCGCGCGCCGGTCTTACGCCTTCCTATATGACATTGGTGAGTCCTTCGCATCCCGAGATCAGAAAGCTGGAGATGGATCAATACCTTCAGCTTGTGCGCGACGGCGCGGATGGATTCCAGATTGACAAGTCAAACGGCTCAAACAGGCTCGACTTCAACAAGCAGCTTACCGTCTCGCCTGATAAATCGCTGGTGCCCGGCATTCTTCAAACATTCCAGGAGCTGCTGACCAGGGCCCGCGCCATCCATCCGGGCTTTTCTCTTGCCGCCGAGACGTGGTCGGATCGCGCGCTCCCGTATGTCGATGTCTCGTACATGCGCATGGGAGACATCGATATCGGATCGCCGGTTCTGAAGTACACCTTCCCGGAGTGGACCGCAACCATCTTCGGCGAAACTCCCGGCGACTACAACCAGATGAACAACGGCATGCGCTACGGATTCGTCTGGGATCTGGCTCCGCGCCACTACAACGAATCTGTCGATGAACCGTTAACGCGCCCGCTCGCACGCTATGTAAGCGAGCTGATCCGGATTCGCAAGGAATACGCGGACCTGCTGTTCTTCGGCCGCTTCAACGATACGATGGGCG
>DATGLJ010000238.1:0-2019 GCA_035294185.1 Occallatibacter sp.
CAGCATCCAGGCGTTGTCGCCGGCCGACTGCGCGGCGGCTGTGGCCGCCTGGTTAGCTTTAAGCGCCTGCTCGAGCGCGGCAATGCGTGCCTGTGTGTCCGGCGCCGCGGCGGAGGCCTGCGAGAGAGCCAGGGCAGGGGAAAAAAGAACGGCGGAAACGGCGGTCAGCAGAAGAAGGGGACGACAAGACATTCGGCTTTCAACTCCCGGAAGCGGAACAGCTTGAGGCGCGGAAAAACCGGGCGGAAGTAAATCGCCGCGATGCGTAGGGCGCGCACCGGCTCCGGCTATGTGCGACACACGGTCCCGGAGTCACGATGGGGAGCCGCAATGCGATGCGCTGCCGGAACCGGTTCAGGGCGGGTGCGGAACGGCGCAGCGCAATGGCGCAGTCCCGCACCCGCCTGCTCAGAGGCTTATGTCCTGTTTATTGCATGGTCCGTATAAAGATGGCGTGAAGAAACATAAAATCTCTCTGGCAATCTCATGCCCGCTGTGAGATAAGCGGCACGCGCGGCGGCAAAAAGCGGCGAATCGCGCCGGAACTGCCGGCGCAGGCCGTTTCAGGAGCTGAACTCGTAGCCTTCCTCGCCGTGCTGGGAGAGATCGAGCCCTTCGTTCTCGTGGGCAGGCGAGACGCGCAGGCCGATGGTTTTGTCGACCAGCAGGAGCAGCAGCAGCGTGCCGGCGATGGCCAGTACCCAGCCGATGCCCATAGCGATAGCCTGGTTGAGGACCTGGCCCGGGTTTCCGTCCACGGCGCCCACGGGCCGCGCATGCCCGGCGGCATCCGCGCCAAAAACGGCATTGATCGCTCCTGAGGCGAGCAGGCCCGTCAGGAGCGCGCCCATGGTGCCGCCCATTCCGTGGACGCCGAAGGCGTCCAGCGAGTCGTCGTAGCCGAAGAACTTCTTTACCTTCAGGACCATCAGGCAGCAGACTACGCCGGCAATCAGACCGATGACGACCGCCGACATGGGCTGCACGTAGCCGGAGGCCTGAGTGATGGTGGCAAGGCCGGCCACTGCGCCGGAGATGGCGCCCAGGGCCGTCGGCTTGCCGTTCTGCAGCCACTCGACCAGGGTCCAGCTAAAGGCCGCGGCCGCAGCCGCAAACTGGGTGTTGATGAAGGCGCTGGTAGCCAGCGGGCCGGCGGACAGCGCGCTGCCGGCGTTGAAGCCGAACCAGCCCACCCACAGCAGGCATGCGCCGATGAAGCTCAGCACCATGGAGTGCGGCGGCATGGCGTTGTCGGGATAGCCGTCGCGCTTGCCAAGGTAGATTGCGGCCACCAGCGCGGAGGCTCCGCTGGTGACGTGCACCACGGTTCCGCCGGCGAAGTCCAGGCACGGCCACAGGCCGCCGTTGATGTTCAGCAGGCCGCCCACGCCCCAGATCATGTGCGCCATGGGGCAGTACACCACCAGCGACCAGAGCGCCAGAAAGACCGCCAGCGCGCCGAACTTTACGCGCTCGGCCAGCGCCCCCGTAATCAGCGCCGGCGTGATGATGGCGAACATCAACTGGTAGATCATGAAGGTCTGCTCGGGGATGGTGGCCGCATATGCCGGATTCGGCGCGAGCGATACGCCGCGCAGGAAGATGTGCTCAAAGCCACCGATAAATCCATTGCCGCGGCCGAAAGCCAGCGAGTAGCCGATGACGGCCCAGACCAGCGTGATGAGGCCCATCATGGCAAAGCTCTGCATCATGGTGCCGAGAATGTTCTTGCGCCGCACCAGGCCGCCGTAGAACAGCGCCAGGCCCGGACCGGTCATCAGCAGCACCAGAGCGGCGGAAACCAGCATCCACGCGTTGTCGCCGGCCATCTGCGCCGCCTGCACCTGCCTTTCGAGCGCGGCGATCTGGGCCTGTGTGGCCGGGGCCTGCGTGGCGGCGGCTGAGGAGCCTTGCGCCAGGGAAATCGCGGGACAGCAGAACAGGACAGCGAGCAGCAGGACCGGGGCGGAAAATGCCAGAAACGCACGGCGGAACATTTTCGATTCAGACTCCGAAACG
>DATGLJ010000239.1:0-11138 GCA_035294185.1 Occallatibacter sp.
TTCAGGCTCTGTCCGGCTGGAAAGCTCTTGTTGCGCTCTCCGGAAGTAGTCAGTCTACGGCAGAGTCAGCCAAATTTGAAGAGGGAAGTCGGCCGCAGCGCAAGCCGGAACGGCAAATTGTGGAAAAGTAACGGAAATTACGCAGAAGAAAACGAAAATTGGCCGGAAAAGGCTGCCCGGCGGATAAAAAGGCTGTAAAGAAATGGCGGCTATGCGGCGCGCCTTCTGGCGCGAGGGGAAGTTGGAAATTGGACGCTGCATCGGCGGATCGGCCGAGCCGATAGAATCGTAAAAAGCGGACGAGCGTTCCCGTGCGCTCCGGTTGCTTTTGCTTGAGCGGAAGAGGCAACATGCGCATCCTCGCCTTCATCGCCGGTTTCTCGTGCCTGGGGATCGTGCTGCTCGACGCCTTTCAGACCATCATCCTTCCGCGGCGCGCTACGGGGCGGTTTCGGCTTACCCGCATCTTTTACATCTTCACGTGGCGGCCGTGGGCGTTTTTCACCCGCCGGCTGCGCAGTCCACGCACCAGAGAGACGGTGTTCAGCTATTTCGGGCCGCTCTCGCTGATCGTGCTGCTGGTGGTCTGGGCAGCGCTGCTGGTATTGGGATTCGGTCTGCTCTTCTACGCCTTCGGCAGCCCCTTCGAAGATACGATGCATCTTGCCGGATTTCCCTCCGACTTATACGTGAGCGGGACGACTCTCTTCACGCTGGGCGCTGCCGACGAAATTCCGAAGAATGCATTGGCGCGCTGGCTGCTTGTTGTGGAAGCGGGCCTCGGACTCGGATTTCTGGCCGAAGTGATTGGTTATTTCCCCGTGCTGTACGGCGCGTTTTCCCGGCGCGAAGTCAGCATTGCCCTGCTGGATGCGCGCGCGGGTTCGCCGCCGACGGCCGGCGAACTGATGCGGCGGCATGCCTACAAAGGGGCGGACAAGGCGCTGGCGCTGCTGCTGATGGAGTGGGAGCGCTGGTCGGCCGAGCTGCTGGAGAGCCACATCTCATACCCGCTGCTTTGTTATTTTCGCTCGCAGCATACCAACCAGAGCTGGCTGAGCGCGCTGACGGCTGTGCTGGACGCCTCGGCGCTGATGATTGCAGGCGTCGAGGCGCAGGAGGCGCGGCAGGCACAGCTTACATTTGCCATGGCGCGTCATGCGCTGGTGGACATCTCGCAGATCCTGTCGCTGAAGCCTCTGAACGGCGCGCCCGACCGGCTGCCGCCGGAGCGCTACGAGCGATTGTTTAATATGCTGTGCGAAAGCGGCGTAAGCATATGCCAGGACGGCCACTCGCTCGAGCGGCTGCGGGAGATCAGGACGCTGTATGAAGGCTATGCCGAAACATTGAGCCGGTATCTTTCCATGCCGCTTCCGCCGTGGATGACCGAACACCCTGAAAAGGACAATTGGCAGCGCGTGGCGCGGCTCAGGGCGGAAACAAATGCGGCCAGCGCTCTCGATGCGGTAACGGCCGAAGCCGAACGCCTGAGCAGCCAGATCGATCATCGCCACGATTTCTGATTCCGGGCTGCGATCAATCAGTATGCAGGCGCTTTGGGGAGCGCACGGTCATCCGGCAATGGCGTAATGTGGCAGGCGAGGCAGGACTTGAACCTGCAACCCCCGGCTTAGAAGGCCGGTGCTCTGTCCGGTTGAGCTACTCGCCCGTGGAATGGCTACGCTCGCCTTCTCCATTGTAGCTGTCTATCCGATTTTTTCGGCCGTTGCTGCGCTCAGAGATCCTGCCGCGTTATCGGGAACAGCGGCCGCAAGAAACCGCATTATGGTTGCTTCCGCCCAGTGAATGTCGTCGCCGGGATCGCGGCCGAGGAAGGCGCAATGGCCGCCGTGGCGGGTTTCGATGAACGTGATATGCGGGTTCGCAAGCAGGCGCGCGCGCGTTTCCGGCAGCAGGCGGATGAAAGGATCGTCCTTGGCGCATAGAACGAGCGCAGGCACGGCAATGCGATCGAGCACGCGGGCGCTGGCGACCCGGTAGTAATAGTCGTCGGCGTCGCGAAAGCCGCAGTAAGGCGCGACGACCTTATCGTCGAACTCGCGGATCGAGCGAATGGGCCCGAGGCCGGCAAGGTGATAGGTCTCGGGATAAAGCTCGGCCTTGCGGCCGATGCGGCGCATGAGGCCGCGGAGGAAATGCCGCTCATAGGCGCGGTTGGCCGGCTCGTGCAGCGCGTCTGCGCTGGGCGCAAGATCGATCACCGGGCAGACTGTCGCCACCGCCGCAAGCGGCGCGCGGCAGCCCCACTCGCCGGCCAGCCTGAGCATCAGGTTGCCGCCCATTGAGTAGCCTACGAGCGCGACGCGCTCCAGGCCGTGGAGCGCGGCGAAGTATTCGACCACGGCTCCCACGTCGGCCGAGCGGCCCGAGTGATACAGGGTGGGTGTAAGCGCCTCGGTGCCGCAACAGTTGCGCATGTTCATGCGGACAACGTTCATGCCTGCCGCCCAGGCGCGCGAAGCAATGCCGCAAATGTAACGCGAATGCGATGAGCCCTCGAGCCCGTGGAGCAGCACGACCGTCAGCCGCGAAGCCCGGACCGGCCTCGGCTGCCAATGGCAGTGGCAGAGCACGCGGCTCCCGTCGGCGGGATCGACTTCGACGGTTGCTTCTTCGGCATGCAGACGAAACGGCGGTCGAGGCCAGAAATTGCCCGCGATGGTCTGCAGGTGGCCGTTGCGCAGGAGCCGATGCGGGACAAAATCGGTCAGCCACGGGAGAGTCCGGCCGGCGATGGTTCTGAGCGCCGGAGATGCTGTATCGAGCAAGGAGTCCGATTTTTGGGGGGCAGCCACGTGAGATCGAAAAGCGGCGCGGGCAAGCTGGGGCGGCTAGTGGGGATCGAACCCACGACATCCTGAGCCACAGTCAGGCGTTCTGCCGCTGAACTATAGCCGCCGTATCCCTATTGATTGTAGCATCGAAGCACAGCCTTTGCCGCCTGTTGCAATGCGCGGCGAACGGCCTGCCGATGCGCGGCGCCTTCGGCCATTTCCGCGATGGCGGAAGCTGCGGGAAGCGGTGCGCGCCGCTGCAGGCGGACGGAATCCAGTGCTGCTTTCCTGCCTCGGGGTGCGCAAAGGCCGCACGCAGCGGCCGGCAGTTGTGCGGTTGTTGGCAGAGGTCTCCTCGTCGCCGCGCTCTCAGCGCCCCGGAATCATCCCCCACAGCATTGCCAGCGTCATCGCGATCACGACAATGCTCGTGGTCCAGGCCACCACATTCCACAGCCGCGAGTTCCTGTACTTGCCCATCAGATCGCTGCGATTGATCAGCAGCAGCATCAGGATGATGATGACCGGCAGCAGCATGCCGTCCAGCACCTGCGACAGGATGGCCACATTCACCAGTTCCGTATCGGGCAGCAGCAGCACCGTCGCCGCTCCGCCGGCGATCAACAGCGTGTAGAGCCAGTAGAAAAACGGAGCCTCGCGGAAGCTTTTATCCACGCCCGATTCCACGCCCAGGCCTTCGCACACCGTGTATGCCGTCGAAATCGGCAGAATGGACGCCGCAAACAGCGACGCATTGAACAACCCGAAGGCGAAAAGGATGAACGCATAGTCCCCGGCCAGCGGGCGCATGGCCTCTGCCGCATCGGCGGCAACCTGGATGGCGCCCATCCCATGCACGAACAGCGTGGCCGCGCAGGCTACCACAATGAACCAGGCGATCAGATCCGTAAAAATGCAGCCCACAACCACGTCCAGCCGCGAAGCCGGATAGTCCTTGACGGCGATGCCCTTTTCCACCACCGACGATTGCAGATAGAACTGCATCCACGGCGCAATCGTCGTGCCTACCACGCCGATCGCCATGTAAATATACGATCTGTCGCGCCACGCGCTGCGGGGCGGCAGCGTCACCGTCGCCCGCAAAGCCTCGTGCCAGTTGGGTTGCGACAGCACGCCGGCGAAGATATACGCGACGTATACGAGCGAGGCGACCAGAAAGACTTTTTCCGTGCTCTTATAGTCGCCGCGCAGCACCAGCGCCCAGACCAGCGCGGCGCAGATCGGCACCGATACGAACTTCGCCACGTGGAACAGGTGCATCGATCCGGCGATGCCAATAAACTCCGTCACCACGTTCGTGTAGTTCACCACCACCAGCAGCACCATCAGGATGAAGGTGAGCCGCAGCCCGAACTCCTCGCGGATCAGGTCGCTCAGCCCCTTGCCGGTCACCACGCCCATGCGGGAGCACATCTCCTGCACCACGATCAGCGCGATCGTGATGGGAATCATGGTCCACAGCAGCGAGTAGCCGTACTGCGCGCCCGCCTGCGAATAGGTAAAGATCCCGCCGGAGTCGTTGTCCACGTTGGCCGTGATAAACCCGGGGCCAAGCACGGCCAGAAACAGCAGTATCCGGGTTCGCCAGCGCTTCCACATGAGTCGCGATTCCTGCGCAGTTCTTACATTGGGTTCGTTGGAATGGGAGTTTTTCCGAGAGGGAAAACGATCCTTCCTGACCATAACAGGCCCGGGCCACTGGGAAAAACCCTGCAGCCGCGAAAATTCCTCTCCTCGACGATGGCCGCCGGCCGTTTTTCCCCGCTGCCGGTGCGGAACTCGTCGCCGCGCTCCTGCGGCCGATTACAATACCCTTTCGCCTTTTTTATTCTCCGGAGGAACCATCGAATGCATCCTGTCGATACCGGTAGCGGCTTTCGCGTGCGCCGCCGCCTGTTGGGCACGCTTGCCTCGTCCTTTCCGGCCGCAGCTCTGCTCGGTCTGGGCGCTTCGGCCGCCCAGGCCGAGCCGCCGGTCGAAACCGTAGCGTCCGAAGAGTTGTTTGCGCTCGCGCGGCTGCGCAATTACAGGAGCCGCCGCTCCTCGAGCTGGGACCGCACCGGAGGCAACGCCGACTGGGCAACTGTCGCGCCCGGCGCAGCGGCCACAGTCCTCGACGTGCAGGGGGCCGGCGTGGTCACACACCTCTGGTTCACCATCAATTCGCCCGATCCGATGCACCTCAAGAACCTGGTCCTCCGCGCCTGGTGGGATGGCGAGTCCTCCCCCTCGGTCGAGGTCCCCATCGGCGACTTCTTCGGTCTCGGCCTGGGCGAGTACTTCGTTTATCAGTCGGCGCTTACCGCGGTTGCGCCGGTCAAAGCCCTCAACGCCTACTTCAGCATGCCGTTCGCCAGCGCCGCTCGCATGACCGTCTCCAACGAAGGCGCTGCGCCGGTGCATAGCCTTTACTTTGCCGTCGATTACGTCTCGCTGCCCGAGCTGCCCGCCGGCCTGGGGCGCTTCCACGCGCAGTACCGCCAGGCCGCACCCTGCCGAGCCGTCGAAAGCAACGGCAGGAACCTCGACGGACGAGACAACTATGTCTTCCTCGAAGCAGAAGGAAGAGGTCACTTTCTCGGCGTAATGCAATCGGTCCTGCAGAACGAAAATGGCTGGTTCGGCGAAGGAGACGACATGATCTTCATCGACGGCGACCGGCTGCCCACCATCAACGGCACCGGTACGGAAGACTACTTCAACGGCGCCTGGGGCTACGGCGACCAGTCCTTCGCCAATATGCATCAGGGCGTGCCCTGCATCGTCGACCCTGGGCGCATCGGCGGCCGCTATTGCCAATACCGCTGGCACATCGAGAGCCCCATCGCCTTCGAGAAGTCGATCCGCGTCACCATCGAGCACGGCACAGCCAATAACCGATCCGACAATTTTTATTCAACGGCGTTCTGGTATCAGACCGAGCCGCACGCAGCCTTTCCCCCGTTGCCTTCGGCGGCCGACCGCGTCCCCAGGGTCTTTGCCGTGGGTGGCCCCAGAGCCGCGGCGCCCGTGCCTGGCGCAGCCAGCTAACGCGGTTGTCGAGGCGCAGCCGGCTATCTATTGCACTGCGCAACGGGCCTGCCTGTCCTGGTCCGCTGCGCTTACAGCTTCTCCCGCAAAAAGCCGATCACCTTTTCTGCCTGCACCACGCCCACCATCCGGCCCTGAGCATCCACAACCGGCAGCGCATGCAGATTGTATTTGTCGAAGAGCTCGGCGACAGTGCTCTGGTTCGTCTGCGCGGGGCAGGAAATTGTCCGGGACTCCGTCAGCACGCTCAGCTTGGTTTCCGGCTGCGCCATCACCAGCCGGGCCAGCGGCACAGCGCCCCGCAGCACTCTCTTTTCGTCCAGCAGGTAGACCTCCGTGATGCTTTCCGGATCGCCGTCGAAGGTGCGCAGCGCCTGCACCGCCTGGGCCACGGTCGCTTCGGCATCCACGTAAACAAACTCGGTGGTCATTACGCCGGCTGCCGAGTTCTCGTCGAACTCCAGCAGCTCTTCGACTTCCTGCCGCTCCTCGGGATCCATTTCTTCGAGGATGGCGTCGGACTGGTCCTCGGGAAGCTCGGCAAGCAGGTCGGCTGCCGCTCCTGGGTCCATCTCTTCGACGATGTCCGCGATGCGCTCCTCGTCGAGCTTTTCGAGCAGCGACTTCTGCAGCCTGGGATCGACCTCCTCGAGGGTTTCGGCCGCCACCTCCTCGTCGAGAGAGGTGAAGATGGCCTCGCGCTCGGCCGGCGCCAGGTCTTCCAGGATATCCGCCAACTCCGAAGGGTGGATCTCGGCCAGCCGTTCGTGCTCGATGCGCAGCTTTACCCGCCGCGCCGGATCGGGCTCGATCACGTCCACAAATTGCCAGGGAATCGCCCGCGCTGCAAGCCGGCGCGAGAACGCCTCCAGCCGCTGCCGCGGCAACAGGCCCTTGAAGATGCGGCGAAACGCCCCGCGCAACCCTACTTCGACCTCGGCCACGCGCAGCAGGTGCGCCGCCCCCTGCCCAAGCCACTCGAGATCCACGTCGTTTACGCGCACCACCTTGCGCCCGTGGATATCGATGATCTGCCGATCGACGAGATCCTGCTGGAGATAGAGGTAATTGCCGTTCTCTTTGTGCGCCTCGAGCGCGGCCGGAGAGCGAAGCTCCAGGGTTCCGGCCGGCGTTTCCATGACCTCCTCGGAGGGCACAATGGCCAGCCCTTCGCGGGTCTTGAGCACCAGCCCGGCAACACGGCCGCCATCGGGTCCCGTGGTCACGGCGATATCCTTCAGCCGGCCGCGCAACTGTCCCCGCGCATCCGTTACCGGCATGCCCAGCAGCGCCGTCAGGCTCACCCGTGTTGTCGCGCGCGTCTCCATCGCTTCTGAGTGTAGCTGCTCGCGCCGGACGCCGGCTGCGCGCGGCGGGAAAAAACTCCTGCAGGTCACGTTTGCCGGGCGGACCCTTGCTGTCTTCGTGAGCGCACAAAAAAGCCCAGCCTGGGCTGGGCTTTTGCGGTTGAGCGCTCCGGCCCCGATTACGGCGTAACCGTCTGCACCGCGTGATTGCCGTGCGGGATCGCCACCAGCGCCGCCGGGTTCGCTCCCGTCGGATAGGGCGTGGCCTGCGTTGCAGTCAGCGCGCCGGTATCCGGATTCAGCCGGAATCCGGAGATCGAGTTGCCCAGGTAATTTGCCGTGTACACAAAGCGGCCCAGCGATGGGTCGATGATAAGCGATACCGGCTCGGAATCCGTTTGATTGTTCGCCGATCCCGTGGCGGCAACTACCGTTGAAGGCGAGCCCGTAGGCAGCGAAATGCTGTACGCCGATACCGTGGAGGACAGCGAATTGGCGACGTAGATATAAATTCCGCGCGGATCGATGGCCAGCGAGCTGGGCTGATTGCCGGTCTTGGCCGGTCCGGAGACCAGGAACTCCAGAACGCTTCCGCTTTCGATCGTATAGCCGATCATCTGGTTCGATGCATAGTCGGTTGTATATACGAAGCGGTTGGTCGGATCGGCCGTAATCGCGCTCGGCTTTACGCCTGCCTGGTACGGGCTGCCGCTGGCCGGCGTCAGGGCGCCGTTTGATCCCACCGAATAGCCAAACACCCATCCCGGATTGGCGCTGCTGGTCACCGTGCCATTCGGATTGTAGGCAGACTGGTCATATGCCGCGACATACACTGCGTTGCCGTTGTTCAGCACCGTCACGCCGGTCGGCGCAATCAGATCGCTCGTAAAGCCGGGAACCGTGAGCGTCTCGGTCGCAGCGACCGAACCAATGGTTCCGGAAGAAAGCGAATAAACGGCCAGCTGGCCCGGGTTGTTGCCGCCCACTACGTACAGGTAGGTCCCCGCCAGATTCACCGCCAGGGAGGACGGAGTGAAGGGCAGCGTTACCGAATCCTTCTGCGTCAGCGAGCCGTCGCCGGCGATCGTGAAATGAACCACGGTTTTGTTGCCGGCGTTGGCCGCGTACAGGTTTTCGTAATCGGAGGTCGTGGCCAGCGCGACCGGCTGCGTGCCGCCTGACGATACCGCCTTATCCACCATGCGCAGCGCCCCCGATTCGGCGTCAGCGGCAAAAACCTGGATCTGTCCGGCGCTGCCGGCGCTGGTCCCTGTCGAGCAGGCCACATACACATAATCGATCGTCACGATCATGCAGCCGGAAAGCAGCGTGGCCACCAGCAGGCCGAGCGTCGAAACCAGACCGAGCTGGCTCACTTTACTGAACTTCATGCGCTTCCTTCGTCGCGGGCCACAAGTGCGCGAGCCCCGAAAAAAACTGGTTAAGTTTGCCCATAGGCATTGTAAAAGCCTACGGGGGTTGACGATCTGCTCCTGCAGAGCAGGAGCGAGTTATTGCGGTTGCACGCCCCCGCCGGTGCCATTGTGCGGAATGGCCGCCACCGCCACCGGCTGCGCGTCCGCCGCGTAAGGAGAATCCTGCGAAACGAGCAGCGTTCCGTCTGCCGGGCTTGATATGAAGCCGGAGACGTTGTTGCCAAGGAAATTCGCCGTAAACAGAAAGCGGTTTGTCGAGGGATCGATTCCCATCGCCACCGGCTGCAATCCCGTGGCATATTCGGCGATCGCCGTCAGCTTGCCGTTGCTCACCGAATACGCTGTTACGGTTGAGTCAAGCGAGTTGGCGACGTACGCGAATGGATACGAGGGATTGAAGACGATTGCCACAGGCTGGTTGCCGGCTGCGAAGGCGTTGCTGCCCCCGTTGCCGCTGGTGAGCGGCGCCAGGCTGCCGGCCGAGGCGCCGCTCTTCGCCACTGAGAATCCAAGCACTTCGGCCTTTGAGAAGTCGGTTACATAAACGTAGGTCCCGGTCGGATCGGCGGCAATGGCCGAAGGGTGCTCGCCGGCCGCATACGGAGAGCCGCTCAGCGGCGTCAGCGCGCCGTTGGAGCCTACCGAGAACCCGAAGATATAGCCTGTGTTCGCCGTCGAGTCGTACGCGGAAGCAAAAACATATGTTGCGCCGTTTGCTCCGCTCGGCGTCACCGCAGCCACCGCCGTGGGAGCAACCACGTCGCTGGCCTGCGCTCCTGTCAGCGACAGCGGCCAGTAGGTGCCGTTCACGCTCGCATTGACGGCCGGCGAGCCTAGGGTGGCCGGCGCCGTATTGCTCGCTGCCGTCAGCGGGAACACTCCAAGCGCGCCCGGGCACGGAGTCGCCGTCGAGCAGGTCGGCAGCGGCTCATAGGTGTCCGCCACGAACAGGTCGGATTTGGTCGCGGCCATCGCCACCGGATAAATCCCCGGCGTGTTCACCGTTGTGTACGGATACAGCTTTCCATCCGTGCCGATGGTGAACTGCGCGATCGTATTGTCGTACTGGTTGGCCACGAACAGGCTGCCGTAATCGGCCGAAACTACCGCCGCCACCGGATTTCGCCCGCCCGAGGGGAAGGGCGACGACGGAATCGTACGCATCCGGCCCGACTCGGAGTTGATCTCGAAAACGTCGATGTTGCCGTAATTGTTCGTTCCTGCCGCCTTGCTGCTTACCACATAGACAAAATCCACGGTAAGCGTCTCGGTAAACTGCGAGCAGGCGGTGACCAGGGTGGCCGCCAGAAGGCTGGCTGCGGAGACCAGCACAAGCTGGCTCGACTTGTTGAACTTCATGCGCATCTTTCGCTGGCGGCCCAGTGCCGGGTTCTCACAAAACAGGTTTCTTCATTAACATCGGGGCGTTTTGATTCCCGCCCTGCAAGGCTTCTTGCGCCGGATTCGGGATCGGCTGCCGGCCCGCAGCGCGGATTCTGGCGCCGTTCCCGTCCGGGCAGGATCTTAGTCGGTGCGTCCATTCATCAGGCACCAGGTCGCCGGTCCCTTCAACGAGTAAGTGCTGGAAACGCGCAGCGGATTCAGCACCCCCGAGTTGGGATCCACGACGCGCCCCGTTACGGTCGAGTCATACTGGTTGGCCGTGTAGATGAACTGGTTCGATGGATCCTCTACCAGGCACTGCGGGCCGGATCCGGTGCCGAAAGGTTCGCCCGATATGAAAGTGAGCTGGAACGCCGGGCTGTTGGTCAGAAAATATCCGGCAATTCCGCTCTGCGGGTTCGGACCCGTGGTGTTGCTCCCCTGGTTGGCCACGTAGACGAACTTGCTCTTCGACTCCTCGATCAGATAGATCGGGTTTGACAGCGTCGGATCGTCCGGAATGATGCCGCCCGTCTGCGCCTGCAGCGCGCCGTTCGAGCCCAGCGTGAACGGCAGAATCTGGCTCGGCGCCGTGGTGACAGTTCCGTTCTGCGTGAACGAGGTCGGCTCGTTATCGAGCACATAGATTACGCTCGATGCGGTCACAATCGCGGTGCCCTGGCTGATGCCCAGCGGCTGCGCCGTGTTCTGGCTCAGCGTCAGCTGACCAGAGGTGGTCGAATACGAGTAGGGAAACACCTGCGCGCCGCCTGTGTAGGGGAACGAAGTCTGCGGGTTGTTCGATGTGAGCGTCAGCAGAAAATTGCCCGTCAGCAGGAAATCGACCGGGTTGGCCGGTACGGGGAAGTAATTCAGCTGCGCGCCGCCGACCGTAACCTGCGCGTTTTCTACCAGCGAGAGCCGCCCCGTTGTCTGGTCGATGTGGAAGACCGTCACGTCGCCGCACTTGGTCACAGCCGAACCCAGCGCCGCCTGGCAGGCCGCGCTCGAAGGCGCGTCATGGTCCAGCACCAGCAGGTAATTGCCCGTCGAATCCAGCGCCAGCCGGAAAGGATTCGTGCCCTGCGTGTAGAACGTCTCCTGGAGGGTGAGCGCGCCGTTGCCGCCCACGGCAAACTGCACGATGTTCGATCCCTGGCAGG
>DATGLJ010000240.1:0-4864 GCA_035294185.1 Occallatibacter sp.
CAGCGCGATTGCCAGCTGAATCGCCGCGTCCTGGTTGCGCACCTTGCCTGAGACCGCGTAATCGAGCGCCCGCTTCTCAAGAGCCGGGTTCCTGAACATAGCCAGCAGCCGGAGCGCCGTATTCTGCAATTCGGGATTGTGCGAGCTCTCGTAGACGTGCTGCAAACGGTCATACAGGCCGGCATTGCCGTTCTCGGCGGCGACGGCCAGCGCCGTCTGTGCCAGCGTAGGATCAACCGACGAGGGATCGTCGAGGTACTGGTAGGCAAGCCGGTTGGCGTCGGCCAGCACTGCCGGATCCTCGCCGATATCACCGAGCAGGCCGAAGAGACTCGCGCGGAGCTGCTGCCTGTTCGGCGAATCGCCGGCCTGCGGCGCGCCGAGCTTCCTGTACTCCGGCCCAAAGGTGTGGCGCACCCACGCGCTCAGCGCGGCGCGCTCCTGGGCATTGGCCGCAACGTTTTCATACACGCTGGCAATGCGTTGAGAAACAGCCGAGAACACCTCGGCGTCGGAGTCGGATCGGAGGGCGGCGGCAAGATCGAGAAAATCGCCCACCGGCACGTCGCCGGTATGTACCCGCGCCCACTCGTCGCCCGCCAGACTGATGCGCTCGGTCGGCGTAAGCTCGGTTTCCGCCGCGGCAACCAGCGCCTTGTATTGCGCAGGCGCATACGCGCTGCGGTAGTAGCCCTTGCCGCCGGCGTTGGCAAAGAACAGCGGCGCAGCAGACGCCGCAGCGGGAATCGCGATCGACGACTCGGAGGGCGTGAGCAGCCCGCAGTCCTGCCCTCCTGCCTGTTCTCCGGCGAAGCACACCGGAACCGTCCATCTCTGGTCTGCATCGGCATGTTGGCCGGGATCGAGGAAAAAGCGCTTCTGCTCCACCGAAACCCGCCCCGCGGCCGGTTGGCCAAAGGTCAACAGCGGCACGCCCGGCTGAACCACGAACGACTCCATGATCTTGTCCACCGGTTTGTGGCTTGTCGCTGTCTGCGCGTTCCAGAAGTCCTCGGCCGTGGCGTTGCCGTATTCGTGGGCCGCCAGATAATTGTGCACGCCCTGCCGGAACGTCTCCGGTCCCAGGTAGTTCTCAACCATCAGCAGCACAGCGCCGGCCTTGCCGTAGCTGATGCCGTCAAAGAGCTGGTTGATCTCATCCGGCGTATTCGCCAGCGGCGCGCGGATCGGCCGCGTCGTCGGCTGCGAATCGAGATTCAGCGTGTCCTGCGCGTCGGCGGCAACCATCTGGTCGACGTTCCACTCCGGGTGCATCGCCGCAACCGGCTTGTTCTCCATCCACGTCGCAAAGCCCTCGTTCAGCCAGATGTTGTTCCACCAGTCCATCGTCACCAGATCGCCGAACCACTGGTGCGCCATCTCATGCGCCACCACAATTCCCACGTTCCGCCTGGATCTTACGGATGCGGTCTTCGGGTCGAGCAGCAGGTCTGTCTCGCGGTACGTGATCGCGCCAAAGTTCTCCATCGCGCCCGCCTCGAAGTCGGGAATCGCGATCAGGTCCAGCTTCTTCAGCGGATAGTGAATTCCAAAGTAGTCGTCGTAGTAGTGCAGTGCGAACTCGGCTATGCCGAGCGCAAACGGCGTAAGCGCAACCTTGTCCGGCGTTGCGCACACACGGATCGCCACCCCGTCCGAGGACCCGGCCGTGCACTGGAAATCGCCCACCAGGAAAGCGACCAGATAGGTCGACATCTTCGGCGTTGTGCTGAAGACCAGAGTATGCTTTCCCGGCTCCGGCCCCGGCGTGTCGCTCACGATCTGCCCGTTCGAAATCGCCGTGTCGCCCGCGTCCACCACGAGCGTTACGTCGAACCGCGCCTTGAACGCCGGCTCATCGAAGCAGGGAAATGCGCGCCGCGCATCGGTCGGCTCGAACTGCGTCACCGCGTAGTTGCGCCGCGCCGTTTTCGAGAGATAAAACCCGCGCAGCTGGTTATTCAGAATCCCCGTGTAGTGGATCTCAATCGTCGCCGCGCCTGCGGGAATCGGATTGGGAAAAGTGAACGTCGCCTGCTGCTTGTTTGCGTCGAGCGAGACCGCCGCCGTCTGCCGCGTTCCGCCGGAAACGATCTCAACCGATTCGAACTTGATCTCCGCCGCGTTCAAGGTGATCGAGTTCGCAGGCTGCGCAATATCCACATCGATCTTTTCAACGCCGGCAAACGTCGCCGTCTTCAGATCGGGCGCAAGCCTGAGCGTGTAATGTGTCGGAATCGCGTTCGTTGGCAGCCGTTGCGCGCCGGCAACCGTGGCAAACAGAACGCAGGCAAGAACGACACCGCCAAAACTAGCGCGCAAAGCATACCTGGCGAATTGATTCATGGGATCCTCGCAGGTTCACAAATGTATTACACCCGGCAATCCGGAGCGGAATCCCGCAAGGCTAAGGAATACTCGCCCCGCGGCGCCGTCCACGATCGAACAGCACCATTGTAGGCCAACCTGCGGACGTTACCGTTCTCTAATCCCTGTTTTTCGGCAGCAGCGAATCGAGAAACAAGAGGCACGCTCCCGTCACAATCGACGAATCCGCTACGTTAAAGTCCGGCCAGTGATAGCTGAAGATGTGCACCTCGATGAAGTCCACCACCGAGCCGTAGGCGATGCGGTCGTGCACGTTGCCCAGCGCCCCGCCAAAGATCAGCGCCAGCGCCACCGTCGTCAGCGTAATGCGGCTGCCGAGCACGATCATCGCAATCAGCACGGCCGCGGCCGCAATCAGCGTGAACGCGATCAGCCCCCAGCGCACCACGTGCGGCGAAGCGGAGTTGGCAAACATCGAAAACGCCGCGCCTTCATTGGTCCAGTGCGTAATGCGCAGCACGCGATCGATCACCGGAATCGCTCCGCCGATTGGAATGTGCGCGGCAACCCAGATCTTCGTGAGCCGGTCGGCGATAAACACGAGCGCCGAAACGAGAAGCAGCCACGGCAGGCGGCGGGGCGCACGAAAGCTCACTGAGCAGCCTCCGCGACAGGCGGCTCGATTCCCATCTCCTGCAGCGCTCCGCGGCACCTCCCGCAGACGTTCTGCCAGATGCCGTAATCGGCCGTGTCTTCCGTATAGCGCCAGCAGCGGTTGCACTTCGTTCCCGGAGCAGCCGCCGCAACGGCGCGCAGCCTGGCGGCGGCGCCGCCTTCGCCTCCTGTTGCGCTATGCACCGCAACCGCCGACACGTTAAAGAACTCAGCCAGCGCATCGGCCGAAAGCGAGTTGAGCAGCGATGCATCTTCCGGCCCGGCAAAGATCTCAACCTTTGCGTCCAGTCCCTTGCCGATCCGGCCCTGCCTGCGCTCCGCTTCGATCTCCGTGAAGACCTCGTCACGCACTGCAAACAGCCTTTTCCACTGGTCGATCAGCGCTGCTGCATCTCCGGAAAAAATCTCCTCCGGCTTCGGAAACAGCGCCAGATGCACGCTCGCCGGCCGTCCCTCGACCGCCGGAAGATGCTCCCAGACCTCGTCCGCCGTAAAGCTGAGAATCGGCGCAACCAGGCGGACGAGAGCCTCGGTAATCTGCCACAGCACCGTCTGTGCCGAGCGCCGCGCCTTGCTCTTGGGTGCAAAGGTGTACATCCGGTCCTTCAGCACGTCCAGATAAAACGCGCTCAGATCCACAATGGCGAACTCGTTCACCGCCTGATATACGCGATGAAACTCGAAGGCCTCGTACCAGCCCAGTATCTTCTCGGTCAGGTCGCGTGTCCGCGCCAGCATGTAGCGATCGAGAGGCAGAAGCCCGGCCTCGGCCACGCGATCCCGCGCCGGGTCGAACCCGTGCAGGTTGCCCAGCAGGAACCGGAACGTGTTGCGCAGCTTGCGGTAAAGGTCGGCGCAGCGCGCCATCAGATTTTCGCTCGCCGCCATGTCCTCACGGAAATCCACCGACGCCACCCACAGCCGCACAATCTCGCCGCCCATGCGGTTGGCAATATCCACCGGATCGACGCCATTGCCCAGCGACTTCGACATTGCCCGGCCCAGCTCATCGAGAGTCCATCCCGCCGTGGCCACATGCGAGTACGGCGCGCGTCCGCGCAGCGCCACAGACGTAAGCAGGGAGGAGTGGAACCAGCCGCGGTGCTGGTCGCCGCCCTCGAGGTACAAGACTTCGACCTTGCCGCCCTCGGCAAATTGTTTGTAAATGGGCGCAAGCTCCGGATCCGCCTCGCAGACCGCCATCCAGCTCACGCCCGAGTCGAACCACACGTCGAGGATGTCCATCTCTTTGCGGAAGTCAGCGCCGCCGCAATGCGCGCACCGGACGCCGACAGGCAGCAGCTTTTCGAGCGGCGTCGTGTGCCACGCCTCTGCGCCCTCGCGGTCGAACAGCTCGACGATTTCCCGGTTCAGTCCCGCATCGATGATCGGTCTGTTGCAGCCCTCGCACAGGAACACCGCAATCGGCACGCCCCAGATGCGCTGCCGGCTGATGCACCAGTCCGGCCGCGTCGCGATCATGTTGGTGATCCGCTCCTTGCCCCATGCCGGGTCCCACACGACGCGGTCGATCTCTTCAATCGCCAGTTGCCGGAATGTTTTTTCCTGGCCCCGGTCAGTCTTTATCGGCGTATCAAGGGAGATAAACCACTGTTCCGTCGCGCGGAAGATCACCGGATGATGGCACCGCCAGCAGTGCGGGTAGGAGTGTTCCAGCTCCGCGCCGCCCAGCAGCGCGCCGCGCTCCCTGAGCATCTCGATGATCAGCGGATTTGCCGCCCACACCTTCTTGCCATCGAATGGCGGCGGTGTCGCGTGCGGCCATGCCGCCGTATCCACGTGAATATGACCGCCCGCATCCACCCGGCTCGCCGGGTCCAGCCCGTATTTCTGGCCGGTA
>DATGLJ010000241.1:0-13590 GCA_035294185.1 Occallatibacter sp.
TGGCCGGATCAGGTTGCTCAGGAATAGAGCAGAAGCTGGCTGAAAGCGCGGCAAAAGATGTTGCAATTCAGGGCTGGCCGATGTCCCGAAGAGGACAGCGAAGCAGGCGGCAAGGAGACCCGAAGCGGGCGGACAGGTGCGTGTGCGCCCGGGCTGAGCCGGAGGCAAACAGCCGTCGATTCTTCGTCCTGGAACGGCCGCTCTTCGCCTGTCGAGGTTGGCATGCGCGCAAAAAAAACGGCGGCGCGAGTTCGGTTCGGCTCCCGCGCCGCCAGGCGGTCCCAGTGCGACCGCTATTCTGCCCCAAACTTTCTGCGATAAAGCCTGTGCAGTGCCTAAGAGCCTTGCGGTTCCATTCGGGAACCCTGCCCGGCTCGAATGCCCTTTTCTGCCAACCGCGCTTACTATTGCGGCGGAGGCGGCGCGCCGGCGCCCGCCGGAGGCTGCTGCCCGCCGTCCTGCGGCGGCGGACCGCCCGGCCCGTTGTCGGGTCCGTTGCCTGGGCGGCCGCGCCACAGGCGCTCGCCGTCGCGGCCATCGTGCCGGATCGCCATGCGGCCCCTTTCGCTCTGCATGTCGCGCAGCTGCTTCCACTGGTCGGAGGTAAGCTTCATGCGGATATCGAGCAGGAACATTGAGTTGGCGCGCTCCAGCGCGGCGCGCGCCTGCACAACCTTGTCGATCTGCGCTTCCATGGCGGCGCGGTCGGGCTGGTCGGCGCTCATCAGCGGCTCCATCGCCAGCTCGGCCCTGGCGAGGTTGGCGTGGAGATCGATAAGCTTCTCGCGGTGTTCGTAGAGGATCTGATCCATGGCTTTGCGCTGGTCGTCGGTCAGCTTGAGCCGTTCAATCATGCGCGGATTGTTCCACCAGCGGCCAAAAGCTCCGGCGGGAATCATGGACCGCTCCATGGGCGGGCGGTGCTGCGCGAAACCAGGCCCCATGCCGGCTCCGCCGGGACCCTGCGCGCCCGCCAGGGCTGCGCCGAGGAAAACTGCCGCGAACAGGGGGAAAATTTGCCGTGCAATAACCGCTTTCATGTCGTTCTCTCCTGACTTCCGATCGAGCGAGAGCGTTCTAAAAGCTCTCTCAGGGGCCAAAGCCCCGATTTGTTTTTGCGCATTTTGGAGCTGCCAAAGCCGCGCCTTTTCGCGACTGCAGGATATGTTGCCGATTCACTGCGGGTCCGGGGCTACTGGTCCGGGCTCTCATTCATTAACCGGGCCAGAGGCTCCATGGCGCTGGGAACAGGACGCGAGACATCGCTGTCCACTTTGGCCATAAGACCTTCGTCGCCCTGGGCAGCCGGCTCGCCGGCAATGGGGAGACGGGGCTGAATCTGCTCCCGCCGGAGCTGCGGCTGTTGCGTATGGCCGGCCGTCAACTGGCCGCGGCGGTGCTGATAGAGCCCGGCGGTGAGGCTGCCGGCGACGATCAGGCAGGCGATGACGCAGGCCGAGGCCCAGGCCGCGGCTCGCCACCTGGCATGCCGCAGCGTGACTGGCATCAGGCGCGGCCGGCTCAGCTCGGCCTCGCTCCAGGCATGGACGCTGGCACGGAAGTTGCGGAGCGCATGCTCCAGATCTGCTTCCGCGGCTTCGAGCGGCCCATGGTTTTTTGCTCCGTTCGCGTTCATCTCATTCCTCCCACCTCGGCGCGCACTTTTCCGAGAGCGCGCGACAGGTGCGCCTTCACCGTACCCTCGCTCAGGCCGGTGGCTTCGGCAATCTCGCTCAGCTCCTGTTCCTCGACGTAGCGCAGCAGGAAGACCGTGCGCTGCCGCTCGCTGAGTCCGGAGACTACCTTCCAGACCTTCTTTACCTGCTCTCTGGCCAGCAACTGCTGCTCGGCGCTGCGTTCGCCGCTCGGCAGCCACTCGCTGGCTTCGTCCAGGTCCACGGTGTTGGTGCGCGTCTGCCGCCAGAACTGCATGCGGCGGTTGCGCCAGTGGTCCTTCTGCAGGTTGATGGCGATCCGCATCAGCCAGGTCATGGCCGTTGAGTCGCCGCGAAAATGAGCCCAGTTCCGGTGCGCCTTCAGGAAACATTCCTGGGTAAGCGTTTCGGCCAGGTCCACGTCGCGCGTGGAGGCCAGCAGAAACCGGAAGATCTGCGGCCGGTGCTCGGCAACAATTCGCGCAAAGTCTTCGGCAGCAAGGGATTGTGCTGCCTGGGCATCCATCGGCTTTGCCAGTGCGCCGGCCGCCATCACCTTGGTAGACGCCTCGACAGGGCAGGGGATTACAGGTTTTTTTCTCATCATGGTCCGGATATAGAGAAAACACCGGGAGGGCCGTGCAGTTGCGTGGCTTTTCTGGTACATAGCCCAGGATGCTTCAGAGCCGGAGCGACGAAGATGCGCCATTCGGCTTCCTGATCCGGAGACCGATGCTGCGAAGGCAGGTGGCTCAGCCATAATTTAGGAGGATGCGGGAGGGGAATATGGCAGTAAACGCCGGGGTTTTGCCGGCTGCCCAGGCGGGAACCGTCACGCTGGGCGGGGATTTAACCGTGAACCGGATGGGGTTCGGCGCGATGCGGCTGACGGGCAAAGGCATCTGGGGACCGCCGGCGGATCGTGAGGCGGCTCTGGCCACGCTGCGCAGGGCCGTTGAGCTGGGCGTGAACTTTATTGATACGGCGGATTCGTATGGGCCGGACGTTTCTGAAGAACTGATCGCCGAGGCCCTCTGGCCGTATCCGGCGGGACTGGTGATCGCCTCGAAGGCCGGCTGGGTGCGCCACGGGCCGCTGATCTGGCAGCACAATGCCGCGCCGGGGCATATTGCCGAGGCTATCGAAGGCACGCTGAAGCGGCTGCGGCTGGAACGGATCGACGTTTACCAGTTGCATGTGCCCGATCCGGCGGTCTCGTTCGACGCCTCCATGGAAGCAATCGCGAAGTTGCGCGAACAGGGCAAGGTCCGGCATGTGGGCCTGTCGAACGTGACGCTCGAACATATTGAGCGGGCGCGGAGGATTGTGCCGATCGTGAGCGTTCAGAACCGGTACAGCTTCTCCGATCGCGAGTGGGACTACGTGCTCGACTACTGCGAGAAGAACGGCATTGTGTTTATTCCCTGGGGGCCGATGGCGCAGATGCGCAAGGCCAATGAGGTGGTGGAGAAGATCGCCGCGGCGCGCGGGGTTTCGACGGGCGTGGTTTCGCTGGCGTGGCTGCTGCGGCGCTCGCCGGCGATGCTGCCGATTCCGGGAACGTCGCAGGTGAAGCACCTCGAAGAAAATGTTGGCGCGGCGGGGTTCCGGCTGACCGATGCCGAGTTTGCCCAGATGAATGCCGTGACGCCGCGGCCGTATTGGCTCAGAGGCTAAGAGGCAGTGTCGAGCGATCAGTGATCGGAGATCCGGCAAATCCGCGGAGCAAAGTTGGCTGCGGCGGATGGGGCGGCAGGGCCGGCGAGCGAAAGGGCTGCGTATGCATGACGAGACCCCTGGTGAGCGTCAGAAAGCAAAACGGGCTTGTGGGATGATTATGGACGAGAAGTGGCTGCGAGGGCGTGAAAGATCGCTGGCGAACACGCTTTGGATGGCGGCGCGAAGGAAAAGCAGCCGTAGGTCCTTTGCTGGTTCGCCTGCGGCGAACTCACTGAGAACGACAGCAAGGATAAGTTCGGCGCTGCTGCGCTGATAGACTGATTCGGGAGCCGGCTTATCCGAAAACGGGCCTGCCGGAACTGATGGGAGCCGGAGAATGCTGCTCGAGCGACTGCGCGAAGAGGTGCTGAGGGCCAACCAGGAGATTGCGCGGCGGGGCCTGGCGCCGCATACGTTCGGCAATGCCAGCGGCATCGACCGCAGCGGAGAGGAGCCGCTGGTGGTCATCAAGCCGAGCGGCGTCGACTACATGACGATGACGCCGACGGATCTGGTGGTGACGGACCTGGACGGGAAGATCGTCGAGGGCAGGCTGCGGCCGTCGAGCGACCTGGACACGCATACGCTGCTTTACCGCGAGTTTCCCGGGATCGGCGGCATTGTGCACACGCACTCGGAGTTTGCGACTTCGTGGGCGCAGGCCTGCCGTGCGATTCCCTGCCTGGGCACGACGCACGCGGACTATTTTCACGGGCCGGTTCCGGTCACCGAACCGCTGACGGCCGATGAGGTTGCCGGAGGGTACGTCCGGAATACGGGCGCGGTGATCGTGCGGCGTTTCCGGCAGGACGGGCTCGACCCGCAGGCTGTGCCCGGAGTGCTGGTGGCCGGGCATGCGCCGTTTGCGTGGGGACGGTCGGCGATGGAGGCCGTCGAACACGCCGATGTGCTTGAGTATATTGCCCGGCTGGCTTACCGGAGCATGGTCCTGGAGGCCTCAGAGGCAGGAATTCCGGCGTGGGTCTCAGAACATCATTACCAGAGAAAGCACGGACCCAAAGCGACTTACGGGCAGCGTTAACCGTTGCTCGCCTTTAATCTACAATAAACTGCATGCAAGTTCTTTTTTTCATAGACTTGTCCCCGATCTCTGCGGTACGCGGCGGCCCGGTCTGGCTCCGGGGTTGATGTTCCTCCGGATGCAGCAGCCGGTATCTCGCCTTTTCTCTTGCGGTTGTCCGCGGCTGCGGTGCGACGAAACGGGCTGTTTCTGCGTGGCATCCGACGTGCAATGCAGTTTTTTGCGGACAACGAGAAGGGTTCGGCAATAGAAGGTTCCTTGTCGTGGAGACCAATCTCATCAACCGGCTGCAGGCAGGGCTGCTGGCTATCGCCACGGCTGCGCTGCTGGTGTTAGCCATCTTCAACCTGCTGCAGGAGCGCGATTTTCAGCAGCCGGACGATGGCGTGTGGTGGCGTGAGGTGGCAGGGGGTCTGACGGCCGACAGGGTGCTGCCCGACAGCGCCGCCGAGCGTGCCGGCATCCAGGCCAGGGATTTGCTGACCGGAGTGAGCGACACGGCGCTGGGGCCCGTGCAGCCGGTCATGCGCGTATCCGATCTGGAGCGCGCGCTGTACCGTACCGGGGCCTATGGGCAGGTCTTTTACACGGTTACGCGCGACGGCATCAAGCTGGACACGCCCATCAAAGTGATTCCCGTTCCTGCGGACCGGAGCCTGAATCCGGGACTGCGGATGATCGGGCTTATCTATCTCGTCATCGGGTTTTACGTGCTGTTCCGGCGCTGGGGCGCGCAGCGGGCGACGCATTTTTACCTTTTTTGCCTGGTTTCGTTCGCCTGGTACGCGCTGAAGTACACGGGCAAACTCGACGGGCTCGACCAGGTCGTCTTCTGGGCCAACGTGCTGGCGGAGTCGCTGCAGCCGGCGCTGTTTCTGCACTTTGCGCTGAGCTTCCCCGAGGAGCGGCTGAAGAAGGTAAGCCGCAGGCTGCTGCTGCCGCTGGTCTATGCGCCGGGCGCCGCTCTGCTTGGCCTGTGGCTGTGGGCGATCCGCTTCTGGCAGGCGACGGAGCTGCTCAAGCACAGCCTGGATCAGCTTGGCACGGCGTATGTGGCCGTTTATTACGTATTTGCGGCGCTGCTGTTTTTGCGCAGCTATGCGCGGGCCGATTCGCCCCTGCTGCGCCAGCAGCTGAAGTGGGTGACGCGGGGAACGCTGCTGGCGGTTCTGCCCTTCACGCTGTTTTACGCGGCGCCGTTTTTGCTGGACCTGCGCACGCCGTGGCTGCTGACGAATCTGGCGGGGCTTTCGCTGGTGTTTCTGCCGCTGACCTTCAGCTGGGCGATTGTGCGCTACCGGCTGATGGACACCGACCTGATCTTCAAGCGCGGCGTGGCGTACACGCTGGCCACCGGGCTGCTGCTGGGCGGCTACTTCGGCATAGTGGCGCTGATCTCGGTGCTGGTGCACAACGCGATGCCGGAGGCGGTGCGCGAGTGGGGCCTGGTGATTGCGATTCTGGCGACGGCGGCCATCTTCGACCCGCTGAAGCGGCGCATTCAGGGATGGGTGGATCGCGCGTTCGACCGGCATCGGTATGACTACCGGAAAGCATTGGTCGAGTTCGGCCGCGGCCTGAGCTCGCAGACAGACCTGAAGGCGCTGCTGGACTCGATCGTGGAGCAGTTGCCGCGGACGCTGCTGGTGGCGCGGGTGGCGGTTTTTCTTGTGGAGGAGGGAAAGCTGCGGCTGGCGGCGCAGCACGGTCTGCCTGCCGAGGCTTCGTCAAGGAGCGAGCAGGCCGGACTGGATCTGGGCTTTCTCGACTTCGACCGCGCGCGCGATCACTCGCACATCTTTTTCGAGAATGCGCAGGCGGCCATGCACCTGCCGGAGGCGCAGCAGCGCACGGCCGCGCTGCTCGATCTGAACTATTACCTGCCCTGCCGCGTGGCGCAGGTGCAGCCGGACCAGCGGCAGGCTACCAACCGGACGATCGCGGTGATTGGGCTGGGCCGGACCCTGGGCGGAGATTTCCTTTCGAGCGAGGATATCGAGCTGCTGGAGTCGCTGGCCAGCTATATCGGCATTGCGCTGCAGAACGCGAGCCTGTACACGCGGCTCGAAGAAAAAATCGTCGAGTTCGAGCGGCTGAAGGAATTTAACGAGAACATCGTGGAATCCATCAATGTGGGCATTCTGGCGGTCGATCTCGAGGATCGCATCGAGAGCTGGAACACGCAGATGGAAGCGATGTATGCGATGAGCCGCGGCGAGGCGCTGGGGCAGGCGCTCGGCGCCGTATTCCCTCCCGATTTTGTGGAGGCTCTGGACAGCGTGCGCAACGATCCCGGCGTGCATCATCTTTACAAATTCCCGCTGACGACGCGCGCCGGCGAGCAGCGGACGGCGAATATTGCGGTGGCGCCGCTGCTTTCGCGCGATTTTGTCACGGTGGGCCGCATCATTCTGGTCGACGACATCACCGAGCGGGTGACGCTCGAGTCGCAGCTGGCGCAGGCCGACAAGCTGAGTTCGATCGGCCTGCTGGCTGCCGGCGTTGCGCACGAGATCAATACGCCGCTGGCTGTGATCTCGTCGTATGCGCAGATGCTGTCGAAGCAGTTGAAGGCCGACGAGCGGCTGGGGCCGGTGCTGGACAAGATCACGCAGCAGAGCTTCCGCGCCGCCGAGATCGCCAATGGCCTGTTGAACTTTTCGCGCACGTCGACGACCGAGTTCCGCGAGACCAATCTGAACCAGGTGATCCGCGACACGCTCTCGCTGCTCGAGCATCAGTTCAAAACAGCGAAGATACAGGTCGATCTGGAGCTGACTGACGATCTGCCGCCCATTCACGGCAACGCCGGCAAGCTGCAGCAGGTGTTTCTGAACCTGCTGCTGAACGCCAAGGAAGCAATGCCGGGGGGCGGCAATCTGCGCGTGGCCACGCTGGCGAACGGGCATGTGGAAGCGGTGGTGGCCGACTCGGGCAGCGGCATCGCGCCTGAACATCTGAAGCGCATCTACGATCCGTTCTTTACCACCAAGACAATGCCCAGGCCGGGCGATAAACGCGGCACGGGGCTGGGTCTTTCGGTCACCTACGGCATCATTCAGGAGCATGCCGGCAAGATCCGCGTGGAGAGCGCTGTCGGCTCCGGAACGACTTTTCATATCGAGTTTCCACTGTTAAGGAATTCTGTCCATGCCTGAAGTAGAAAGCCAACCGAACTCGTCTTCCTCGGCGAGCTCTCCGACAGCGCGCGCCAACGATGGCAATGCGGCCGATTCTGCGCGCGCGTCGCTTCACCGCTCTGCTCATGCCGCGGGGAATGCGTCGATTCTGGTGATCGACGATGAGGCCGGCATCCGTGAGTCTCTGGAGGTGCTGCTCTCGCTCGAGGGCTACACGGTGGGGCTCGCTCCCGACGGCGAACAGGGGCTGCGGATGCTCGAAAACGAGGCCTGGGACCTGGTGCTGCTCGATCTGGCGCTGCCCGGGCGCAGCGGCCTGGAGATGCTGCCGGAGATCAAGACGCGGCATCCGGAGCTGCCGGTCATCATGATCACCGCCTACGGAACGGTGGAGAACGTGGTGGAGTCGATCCGCGCCGGCGCGGAGAATTTCGTACAGAAGCCCTGGGACAACGAGAAGCTGCTGGCCGATATCCGCTCGGCGGTTGCGCGGCACCGCGCCGAAGAAGAGAATCTGCAGCTCAAGCGGACGCTCAAGCAGCGGTACAATTTTTCGAACATCGTGGGCAAGAGCGAAACGATGCTGCGCGTCTTCGACCTGGTGGCGCAGGTGGCGCCGAGCCGGTCGACCGTGCTGATTCAGGGCGAGAGCGGGACGGGCAAGGAGCTGATTGCCAAAGCCATCCATGCGAACTCGCCGCGGCGGGACAAGCCGTTTGTGCCGATCAATACCGGGGCTATGCCGCCTGAGCTGCTCGAATCGACGCTGTTTGGACATGTGAAGGGCGCCTTCACTTCGGCGGTTTCATCGAAGAAGGGCCTCTTCGAAGTGGCGCACGGCGGCACGCTGTTTCTCGACGAAATCGCGACCATGGGCATGGACACGCAGGCCAAGATTCTGCGCGTGCTGCAGGACAGGCGCTTTATGCACCTGGGCGGCGTGCAGGAGATCCAGGTGGATGTGCGAATCCTGGCGGCCACCAATGTCGATCTGCGCAAGGAGGTGCGCGAGGGGCGGTTTCGCGAGGATCTTTTCTACCGGCTCAATGTGATCACCATCGATCTGCCGCCGCTGCGCGCGCGGCGCGAGGATATCCCTCTGCTTGCCCAGCACTTCCTCGATTTCTACGCGAACGAAAACGGGCTGGCGCAGCGAAGGCTCTCGGCCGATGCGCTGCGCGCGCTGATGGACTACGACTGGCCGGGGAATGTGCGCGAGCTTGAAAACTCGATCGAGCGCGGAGTGGTGCTGTCCTCGGGTCCGGTCATCGGCGCCGATCTGCTTCCGGGCCACATCACCGGCCGCAGCTTTCAGGATGCGCTGATCGAGCACAATCCCAACTCGTCGCTCTTCGACATTCTCGAAGTCATCGAGCGCCGGATCATTGTCGAGAAGCTGGAGCGGTGCAACTGGAATCAGACTGAAGCCGCCGAGCAGTTCCGCATTCCGCTCTCCACGCTGAACCAGAAGATCAAGCGGCTGAACATCGAGATCCGGAAGAAGGCCAGGGAGTAAGACAGCGGTCAGTGGCCGGCGGCAGCCGGATTGCTTCGCACTGCTTCGGACTCTGCCGCGGACCAGCGGCTGAGAAAGTCCAGCAGCTCATCCGGCGGCCTGAGCCAAAGATCGGCGGCTGTTTCGCGCAGTTCGGGACGCACCAGCACGCTCAGGCCGCGGCCTTGCAGCGCGCGGAAGGCTGCTTCGTCGGTGATGTCATCGCCAAGGCAGGCGACGGGAGCGCATTCGGCGTATTCGCTCAGGATGATCTTCACGGCAGCGCCTTTGTCGCGGCCCGCGCGCAGCTCGAGGCCGGCTTCAAAGGGCAGCAGCTCCAGAGCGAGGGCCTGCGCGGCCGGCTGAAACAGGGCGCGGGCGCGCTGCTCGATCTGTTTTGCTTCGCCGGGCGCGGCTCCGCGCCAGTGAAGGACGACCGAATTGGGTTTTTCTTCAAGCAGGGCGCCAAAACTGTCGCGGCGAAGCGCGGCGGCGAGCTGGTCGAGCTTCCGGCGCACAGGCCGGGGCAGATCCTGGAGCTCGCGCCGGCCGTCGGGGTGCAGGCGCTCGAAGCCGTGCAGGCCCCATACCTCGACCGGCTCGGCGAGACCGAGAAGCGGCGCGATTTCCGCGGCGGGGCGGCCGGTGACGACAACGATCCGCGTGCTGTTCCGGTTTTGAATCAACTGCAGGGCGGGGCGGATTCCCGGCCAGGGAACGGCCCGGAAACGGTCGATGTGGAAGGGCGCAAGCGTGCCGTCGTAATCGATGAGCAGCAGGGGCCGCCGCGATGGCGCAAAGGAGCGGAAAAAGCAATCGATCGCTTTGGAATCGCGTGAGGTCAAGGGACTATTCAATTATGCAGCGCCGGGGCGGCAAGGACACCGCCGGAACAGCCGGACCGGAGCCCGGCGCTGCTCTATGCGGTCTTTCGCTGCAGTTCTTCGTCGGCGATGAGTCCCTGCGCGTCAGGGCTCGGGGCCGGCGCGGTCCACGATTCATCTTCGATGCGCAGTTCGCGCAGGTCGCCGAGAATATTCGCTGCCCATAGATAGATGTTGTGCTCCATCACGTGGCGGCGCATGCGGCGCATCCGCTGGCGGCGTTCGGGCCAGCTCATCTGCAGGCCGCGGTGCATGGCCTCGGCCACGCCGGCGACGTCGTAGGGGTTGACGAGCAGCGCATCCGCCAGCTCCCCGGCAGCGCCGGCAAACCTGCTGAGCACCAGCACGCCATCTTCGTCGTTGCGCTCGGCCACGAACTCTTTCGCCACGAGATTCATGCCGTCATGCAACGAGGTGACGAGACAAAGATCGGCGGCCCGATACCACTGCGCCACTTCGCGGCGATTGCATTGCCGTTCGATCAGCACGACCGGCTTCCAGCGCGCCGTCTGGTAGCGCGCATTGATGCGCTCGGCGGTTTCCTCCACGCGGGCGCGCAGATCGGCGTATGTGGAGATGCGGGTGCGGCTCGGCGCCGCAATCTGCAGCAGGGTAAGCCGGTCGCGGTACCACGGCCGCTCCTGCAGAAGCTGTTCAAGAGCTATGAGGCGCTCGACGATGCCCTTGGTGTAGTCGAGGCGGTCTACACCGACGGCCAGATATTCGGCGCGCACGCCAAAAGGCTCAAGCAGCCGAGCGCGCAGCGCCGCCTGCCGATGCTCGGGATGGGCCTGCGGAAGTTCCGCTCCCGCGCCATCGGGAAAATGCATCGAGGATTCGCAGGCCACGCTCACCGGATAGGCGCGGATCGTGGTCCGATGGCCGCGGCGGATCGTGGTCAGGTGTTCGTGGCTGGTGCGCGACTCCAGTGTGCGGTCCACGGTGGAAAGAAAATTGTGACAGTGCAGCGGGATATGGAAACCGATGAGATCGGCGCCCAGCAGGCCGTCGAGAATTTCGTTCTGCCACGGGCAGATGCCGAAGGCCTCCGGGTTGGGCCAGGGGATGTGCCAGAAGATGGCGACCCGGGCATCGGGCCGGGCGCGTTTGACGATCTGCGGCAGCAGGGCAAAGTGGTAATCCTGCGCGAAGACGATTGGATCGGGCGAGTCCTTCATCTCCGCCAGCAAAGCGTGGGCAAAACGCTCGTTGATGCTCCGGTAGCAATCCCAGTCGCCCGGGCGGAAGATGGGGCGCGTGTGAGCGATGTGACAAAGCGGCCACAGCCCCTCATTGGCGAATCCATCGTAAAATTGGGCTTCTTCCTCCTCCGTTATCCAGACGCGGCGCAGGGTGTATCTGGGGTCGTCGGGCGGAACGCGCAAATGGTCGAACTCGTCGACCGCCATCGTATCGCCGTCGCCGCTGCCGGAAGCCACCCATACGCCGTCGCAGGCGCGCAGGATCGGCTCAAGCGCCGTGACCAGACCGCTGGGCGGGACAATGCACTCCAGCTCGCGTCCGCGGCGCACGTGCATGTAGGGTTCGCGGTTGGAAACGACAAAGATGCGGCTGCATCCCGAGCTGTTGCGAATATGAAGGGCGAGCTTTTCCGCCGTCCACCAGGGTTTGCCGGACTCGCGCAGTTGCGCCTCGGTTGCCGCGGCCGCGCGGGCGGCCTTGAGGTTTTCGGCGATAGTCTCCACTTCGCGGGCGATCGGAGTAAACAGCGCCAGATCGCCGGAAGCCGGCTCCGGCATCGATTCAACGCCTTTGCCTGTACGCAACCCGCGCAGCCGCTCGGTGATGCGGTCGATGGGCCGCAGCAGCAGCCAGCTCACCATGCCCACGGTGATTGCCACGATCAGCAGCACCAGTGCGACAATTCGCCAGAACATCCTGCGCCAGAAGGCGTTTGCTTCGTCGCGGATGTAGCCGGCATCGGTGACGACCGCCATGGCGCCGGTAACGCGGCTGTTCGCATCGCGGAGCGGTACCGCGTGCTCGAGCCACTCCCAGCGGCCGCGGCTGCCGAAATCGTTAACTTCGATCTGTCTCTGCAGCGTGCGCGCGATTGCGCTGCGGGCAAGCGACTCCATGACCGGATCGGGGCCGGCGACGGAGAGCATATTGCCATGAGCATCGTAAACGGCAAGGCCGAGCGCGCCGGTGCTGTTGCGCAGTTGCCGCGTCAGCCGCGACAGATCGGCGAGGTTGCCGTTTGCCAGCGCGTCCTGCACGCCGGGAGCAATGCTCAGCGCCATCCACCGTGTTTGCCGATCCAGCTCCTGCCGCAGAACATGACGGTGCTCCAGAACATCGAAGTATGTTGAGGCTACGGAAATCACCGTCACGCCTGCAATCAGAGCAAGTATCAGCCGTATCCGAAACCGCTGCACACTTCCTCCCTTTCACGGGGCCTTTCAAGCCGTTGGATGCACAGGGAAGGCTCGGGTTGGTCTCACGAGGAGAGTGCGCAGGCCTGATTGCTGAGATTTTTGAGGGGTTTAGGCATCCGGCCGCCGCGCAGACGAAGACCTGTTCGCGCCTTTCCCAGCCAGCCCCTGCTATCCTGACCCTAGCGAACGTGCGCCGAAAAGCAGGGCGCATCCGCTTGCAGGCCAATAAAGTCATGGCGATAGAGGCGATCGACCGCAGCGCCAAGCAAATCGTTCTTACGGTTCAGGATTACTCCTTGTTCGCCGCGCGCGCGATGATGAACCTGTTCCGGCCGCCCCTCTACTGGAGCGACTTCCTGCTGCAGTCCGATATCATCGGGGTGGGCTCGATCGCCATTGTGCTGCTGTCCGGCTTCTTTACGGGCGGCGTGCTGGCTCTGCAATCGGCCGCAACGCTGGCGGCCTTCGGAGCTACGGCGGTTACCGGCCAGTTTGTCTCCCTCACCATGATCCGGGAGCTGGGGCCGGTGCTTACGGGGGTGATGGTTTCCGGCCGGAATGCCTCATCGATGGCCAGCGAACTGGGATCGATGGTGGTTACCGAGCAGATCGACGCCATGCGCGCTCTGGGCGTGGATCCGATGCGCAAGCTGGTGACGCCGCGCATCTACGCGAGCATCGCCATGCTGTTTTTTCTCACGATTGTGGCCGATGCCTGCGGAATCCTCGGCGGCGCCGCGGTGACCGTGTTCCTGAACCATCAGAATGGCACGCAGTACTTCCACATGGCTTACGAGCGGCTGCGCCATCCCGACATAATTCAGGGCCTGGTGAAGCCGCTGCTGTTCGGTTACATTCTGGGCTCGATCGGATGCTTCTACGGCATGCGGACGACCGGAGGCACACAGGGCGTGGGCCGGTCGACGATTTCTGCGGTTGTCGTTGCGTCGGTGCTGATTATTTTCGTGGACTTTCTGACGACGCATGTGCTGCTGACCATGTTCGGTTCGTGAGCCGGAGATCATGAGCTCGACGCCAGCTTCTGCAACGGAAAGCCGTCCGCCGGCCGCCGACGAGCCGGTAGTGGAGGTGAGCCACGTCTGGGTCTCATTTGACAGGCCCGTGCTCGAGGACATCAGCTTCAGCGTGTCGCGGGGCGAAACGCGCATCCTGCTGGGCCCTGCGGGCGTGGGCAAGAGCGTGCTGCTCAAGGTGATCAACGGACTTATCCGGCCGGCAAAAGGCGCCGTGCGGCT
>DATGLJ010000242.1:0-15311 GCA_035294185.1 Occallatibacter sp.
AAAAATTTCCTCCCTCCCGGCTCGGATTGCATCCATGCTTTTGGGCAGGGGCGTGGATTCAGCCATGCCATTCGCGGCTCAACGCTTTCCGGGCGGCGGATGGCCCGGCCGATGCGCAACCCGGCGAAAAAAACGGGTGTCTATAAGATCGGAAGGCAGGACAGATGCGGCGGCGCGTGGAGGAGCCGTCGAACCTGCCCGCGAAGATCGATAGCAAGGAGAACAGGACAATGAGAACGATAAGAAGCTCTTACCGCGCGGTGATTCTGGCCATCGCCATGGCAGCTCTGGCAGCGGCCCCGGCGGTCTTTGCGGCCGATCAGCAGGATCTTGCAGCGGCGGTCAGGTCGAAGCTGAGCGGCTCGCAGTTCAGGAATGTGCGGGTGACCGCGGATGCAAATGGCGATGTGACGCTGTCCGGCACGGTGGATCTGTACGAGTATAAGGCGGACGCGGACAAAAAAACGCACAAGGTCAAGGGCGTAACCGCGGTGCGCAATGACATTCAGGTGGGCGGGCCGTCGCTGACCGACGAGCAGATCGAAAAGAAGCTCGGACCGGCTCTGGCCTATAGCCGCATGGGTTATGGCAATGTCTTCGATGCCATCCTTCTGCACGTGCAGAACGGAGTGGTGACGCTGAGCGGTCACGTGCACAATTATCCGAATCGGGACGCGGCGGTTGCCGAAGCCGCAACGACGCCGGGGGTAAAGGAAGTCATCGACGACATCGAGGTCGATCCGGTTTCGCAGATGGACGACCAGATCCGCATTGCGGTGGCCCGGGCCATCTATGGCTTCCCGGCCCTGCAGAGATACGCCATCGATCCGGTGCGGCCGATCCGGATTTCCGTGCAGAACGGCAATGTTGCCCTCTACGGTACCGTGGACAGCCAGCAGGACAAGCAAATGGCCTTCATGCGCGCCTCGGCCGTCCCCGGGGTCTTCAGCGTAAAGAACTATCTGACGGTCGAGGGCCAGCCTACGGAGAAACAGCAGGAACAGATTCCGCGGGAGTAAACCCGAACCGGATACGGACCGAAACCAGACGACAGCGCGTTACGGTTGCCCCGAACCGCGGCCTGAAGCCGCAGTTCGGGTTTTTTCTGTCCGGCGGGAGTCTCCGATAGAATCCGGCACACGGAAATATTTCGAAAAACAGCCATTTGAGCAGGAGAGCGATGGAACCGGAGACACAGGATGGAGCGGGTTCGAGCGGGAAGGCCATGAGCGGCGCCGGGGCAGCAGGCGAAGGAACGCAACCGGCAGCGCAGCCAGGAGTGCGACCGGGGCCTCCCGAGCCGGGAGACGGCCTGCGCTGGATTTTCCTCGGGCCGGACGGCCTTCGCGCCGGCTGGTCCGTGGCGATTTTCGTGGCGGCGCTGGCCGCGCTGGCGGTCGCGCTGGGAACGGCCTTCGAGAAGCTTGGCCTGCTGAATCCCAGGGGCGGCTTCACCCCCGGGAACATGTTCTTCAACGAAGCAGCTTCTTTATTGGCGCTTGTCGGAGCGGGACTAGCGGCGGCGCAGGCTGAACGCAGGCATCTGGCGGACTACAACCTGCGGGATGCGCGCCGGCTGAGGCATTTTTTCAGCGGGCTAGCGGCCGGCTTCATTGCGCTTTCGGCGCTCGTCGGCGCATTGGCCGCAGGCGGCTGGCTGCGCTTCGGCGGAGTGGCGCTTTTGCGCGGCGCGGCGGCGCGCTATGCGCTGCTGTGGGGCGCCACGTTTCTGCTTACGGGCTTTTTTGAAGAAGGCACATTCCGCTGTTACCTGCAATACACGCTCACGCGCGGACTCAACTTCCCGTGGGCGCTGGGGCTGATGGCATTGATCTGCGCCGGCGCCGCAGCGGGAACCAGGGGAACCGGCGGCTGGGGCGTCTATGCCGTCGCTGTTCTCGGGGTCGCGCCCTGCTATCTTCTGCACCGGAGAGGCCACGCAGGCAGCCCGTTCTGGCAGGCGGCGTGGATTACCTCCGCGCTCTTCGGCCTCGCCCACGCCGGCAACGGCGGCGAAAACTGGATCGGAATCTTTGCGGCCGCAGCGATCGGGTTTGTCTTCTGCGTGAGCGTGCGCCTCACTGCATCGGCGTGGTGGGCGATCGGTTGCCACGCCGGCTGGGACTGGGCCGAGACCTATTTTTACGGAACGCCCGACAGCGGACTGGTGGCGCGCGGACATTTATTGGCGACAACGCATGCAGGCAATCCGCTGTGGAGCGGCGGCGCGGACGGACCGGAAGGCAGCCTGCTGGTGCTGGGCGTGATTGTTCTGCTGCTGGTCTGGCTGGCGGCAGTATACGGGCGCAGAAAAGCCGCCCGCTCAGGCGGCGTTATCCTGTAGCTGCTCATGGCGGAAACGCACCCAATCACTCCGCGCAAAGCCGGACGCGAGAGGCCAGGCGAAGGTCCCGGACCGTTCCGCGGCCTGCTGCGCAGGCTGGGATGGCTTGCCGCAGCGCTGGTTGCAGCCGTTCCGCTGGCCGCTGGCGCGGGCGTCCTGTGGCTCTATATCGCCGAGCGCGACGCGCTGCCGGTCATGGACGGCGCGCTGCAGCTGCCCGGCTTATCGTCGCAGGTTGTTGTCCGGCGGGATGCGCATGGCGTGCCCCACATCGAGGCTCTGACCCAGGACGACCTGTGGATTGCGCAGGGATATGTGACCGCGCAGGATCGGCTGTGGCAGATGGATATGTTCCGGCGGAAGGCGAACGGCGAACTGGCCGAAGTGCTGGGTCCGAAACTGCTCGAGCAGGATCGCATCCAGCGATTCCTGCTGATCCGGAAAACGGCCGAGCGCATCTACGGCGACATGCCGCCCGAGGATCGCAGGCGCATCGACGAGTACGCGCGCGGCGTCAACGCATTCATTGCCCGGAGCGAAGCGGCCGGGCATCTGCCGGCCGAGTTCCGGCTGCTGCATTACCGGCCGAAGCCGTGGACCGGCGCCGACAGCCTGAGCGTGGGCATGATGGAGGTGCAGGAGCTGGATATGCACGCGGCTTCGAAGCTGAACCGCTGGCTGATCCGCGCAAAGCTGAATAACCCGCGGCTCGAATCGGACCTGTATCCGGTCGGTTCATGGCGCGACCGCCCGCCGGCCGGAACGACAGTCGACCTGACGAAGCCGCAACCGGCCGTGCAGCCGCACGGCGATGACGATGACGACAATGAGAACACCGAGGCCCGGTTCGGAGCGGCATCCGCACAGGACTACAACCTGGCCGCAGGCAACGGCGACCCGGCGTGGCAGGCGCTCGGACTCCCTGCTTGCGCCGGATGCGCCGCGGGCTCGAATGAGTGGGTCATCGCCGGCAGCCGCACGGCCAGCGGAAAACCGCTGCTCTCGAACGATATGCACCTGCAGGTGACGGAGCCGAACGTCTGGTACATGGCGGCGCTGCGCGCCCCGGGCTACGACGCCGCCGGAGTCACGCTGCCGGGGTTTCCCTTCATCGTCGCCGGGCACAACGAACACGTTGCGTGGGGATTTACCGCTCTTTACGCCGATGTGCAGGATCTCTACTTTGAAAATCTCGACGGCAGGGGCAATTATCAGGCAACCGACGGAAGCTGGAAGCCGCTGAGCGTGGATCGCGAAACCATTCGCGTGCGCGGCGGCCGGGACGTGACGGTCGAAGTGCAATCGACCGATCGTGGGCCGCTGGTGAATCCCATCGTCCATGAGAGCCGGCCGATTGCGCTCAGGTGGAACCTTTACGATCCCTCGCTCAATACCGTTCCCGTGTATGAGATGAATGTTGCGTCGGACTGGGCGCAGTTTTCGGCGGCGCTGAAGGACTGGTGCTGGCCGGCGCAGAACCTGGTCTACTCCGACGACCGTGGGCACATCGCCTACCATGCGATCGGAAAAGTCCCGCTGCGGCCGGCGGGCCTGATGGGCGTGCCCATTGCAGACAACGCGCACGAGTGGCAGGGCTACATCCCGTTCGATGCGCTGCCCGCGGCCTTCGATCCGCCTTCGGGATTTCTGGCGACAGCGAACTCGCGCGTAACAACGGACCAGTCGCCATATCCGTTGACGCTCGAGTGGATTGAGCCGTACAGAACCGAACGGATCTACAAGATATTCGAAGGCCGGAACGGCCTTACTCCGGCCGACATGCTGGCGGCGCAGACCGATATCTACAGCGAGCTCGATCAGGAGCTGGGGCAGCGATTTGCGTATGCGATTGACCATACCGACGGTCCGGAGGGCAACGGGGACGCGAGGCTGCGCAGGGCCGCCGACCTGATGCGAAGCTGGGATGGACGCCTGACGGTGGACTCGGTGGCAGCTTCGATTGTGGACAATGCGCGCGCCGCGCTGTGGCCGCTGCTCCTGAGGCCGAAGCTTGGCGGACTGTGGAATCGCTACCACTGGGGCGAGTCCGATTACGCTCTGGAACAGATCGTGATGGACGCAAAGCCGGGATGGCTGCCGCCGGGATATAAGGACTGGAACGCGCTGCTGACCGAGGCCGTGCGCGAAGGCATGCGACAGGGCAAAGCGCCGACCGATATAGCGAACTGGAAGTACGGCGACTGGCACGTGGTGGACGTGGAGCACCCGCTGGCGCCTCTGCTGCCGCTGGTGGCGCGGTTCGCCGGCACAGGACCCTGGCCGGAAAGCGGCGATACCACAACGGTGAAGCAGGTGAGCCCGTTCATCGGCCCTTCGCAGCGATTCACGATGGACTGGAGCAATATCGATGGATCGACGGAAAACATCGTGATGGGCGAAAGCAGCGATCCATTGAGCCCGTACTACCGCGACCAGTGGAATGCATGGTACAACGGCGCGACTTTCGCGCTGCCGTTTACGCCCCCTGCCGTAACTGCGCAGACAACGCATACGCTGCGCCTTGTGCCATGAGCGGCGAGGGAGCAGGAATCAGGGAACAGGGCCCGGGCGTTGAGGCTTGCCTCCGCCGCGACGGCGCGCCGGGGCGCGGCGAAAAGCAGAGACCTGGCCTGCGGCGTTACGCCGGGCCGGCCGTGGTTGTGGCAGCCGCAGCCCTGGCCACGGCGCCCGAGCTAATCCGCGGCAACTCCTGCGGGCACGACTTCGACGTGCACCTTGTCTCCTGGCTCGACTGCCTGAACGCATGGCGGCACGGAATCGTCTACCCGCATTGGACGCCCAGCCCCAACTATGGCGCCGGCGAGCCGCGCTTTGTTTTCTATCCGCCGCTGACGTGGATGGCCGGCGCAGCGCTGGGCGCGGTCTTTGGATGGCGGTTCGCGCCCATCGCGTTCACCTTGCTGTGTCTGGCGGCCACGGGGCTCGCGGTGCGTGCGCTGGCGCGCGAAGCATTCGACAACGCCGTGGCGGCGCTGGCCGGATGCGCGGCGATCTTCTCCGGATTTGCGCTCTTCACGGCCTACGAGCGGGCGGCTTTTCCGGAGTTCATGGGCGGCGTCTGGCTGCCGCTGTTGATGTTGTTTGCGTTGCGCGATCGCGGCGGATCGGCCTCCCCGGTGCGCGGCGCGCTCGACGGCTCAACCGTACCGCTGGCGCTGGCGCTGGGCGCATCGTGGCTTTCCAATGCCCCCCTGGGCGTGATGGCGAGCTACCTGCTGGCGGCTCTGGCCCTTGCGGCCGCGCTCCTGCGCCGAAGCTGGACGCCGGTGCTGCGTGCGTCGATCGCCGCCGTGCCGGGCATGGCGGCGACAGCCTTCTATTGGTTGCCTGCGAAGCTCGAGCAGAGCTGGGTCGATATCCGCCAGGCCACCGATGACCCCGGCTACAACTTTGAGAACAGCTGGCTTTTCGCGCGCCACGCCAGCCCGGTTCTGCAAATGCATGATGCCGTGCTGCGCCAGGCTTCGTGGATTTCGGTCTCGATGATTGCGGTGGCAGTTGCTGCGCTGGCGGTTTGCTGGCGGCGCGGAGCGCTCTCGCGGCTGCAGCGCCCGGCAGGTGCAGGCTGGTGGATTCCGCTGGCGGCGATTCCGGTTGCCGTGCTCTTTTTGCTGCTCCCGGTTTCGCGGCCGGTGTGGCGAGCGGTTCCGGAGATGAAATTCCTGCAGTACCCGTGGCGCTGGATGGAGGCCGTCGAAGCGCCGATGGCGATCTTCTTCGCTGCGGCCCTGTGGCCGCAAAGCAAAGAGCCGCGCAGCCGGCGGGCGCAGTGGGCTGCCGGCATGGTGTGCGCGGCGGCATTCCTTGCCGCTACTCTGTTTGCCTCCGTCAGGTTTTTCCAGGTCTGCTGGCCCGAGGATACTGTCGCTTCGGTGCTGAGCGACTATCGCGCCGGAACCGGGTTCGAGGGGATGTACGAGTACGAACCGCCGGCATCCGACGCCACGCTGATCGCCATGGCCCTGCCCGATGCATGCCTGGTGGACGACGCGAACGCTGAGCTTGGCAGGCAGGATGCCGGCACCGGCAATCTCGTCTGGGACGCCGGACAGGGCAGTTGCTCGGCGACGTTTGCCTGGCGGCGGCATGGGGATGAAAACCCCGAGCATCGCGAGTTAAGGGCCGCGATGCCGCATGCGGGGTTTCTGGTGCTGCGGCTGCTGCGCTATCCGGCCTGGGGGGTGAGGGTGAATGGGCAGGGCGTAACCTCCCTGCCCCGCCGCGACGATGGATTGCTGGCGGTTCCGGTACCTGAAGGACCGGTGGACGTAACGGTCGATTGGACGATCACGCCCGATGTCGTCCTGAGCCGATGGATCAGCGCGCTCGGAGCGCTGGGTCTTTTCGGCCTCTTTCTGCTGGAACGAGGATTGCGGCGCATTCCAGTATCATGAAGCCAATGACAGTCAACGTAAGATCATTGATTCAGGAGGGCGCGGAGCTTACCGATCGCGCGCTGGAGGCATTGATTCCGAGCGCCGATACGGTTCCGTCTTCGATTCACGGGGCCATGCGTCACTCCGTTTTTGCCGGAGGCAAGCGGCTGCGGCCGGTGCTGGCCATGCAGGCCGGGGTGACGATTTCAGGCGCGCTGCCGCGCGGGATTGAGCGCCTCGGCGCGGCCATCGAGATGCTCCACACGTATTCGCTGATCCACGACGACCTGCCGGCGCTCGACAACGACGACCTGCGCCGCGGCCGGCCCACCTGCCACAAGGCGTTTGGCGAAGCCATTGCCATCCTCGCCGGCGACGCGCTGCAGACGCGCGCTTTTGAAGTGCTGGCCGGGCTTGACTGCCCGCCCGCGGCTGCGGTGCAGATCATCGGATTGATTGCCAATGCGGTAGGCACGGTCGACGGCATGATCGGCGGGCAGGTGCTGGACATCGAGAGCGAGCACAAGAAACCGACGCCCGAGCTGGTCGAGGCCATCCACCGCGCCAAGACCGGAGCGTTAATCCGCGTGAGCGTGGTGTCGGGCGGGGTTTTCGCAGGCGCAAGCGCGGAGGATGTTGCGCGGCTGGATCTGTTTGGCCGCAAAGCGGGGCTTGCGTTTCAGATCGTCGATGACGTGCTCGACATGACGGTCGACTCCGCACAACTCGGCAAAACAGCCGGCAAGGATGCAGCCACCGAGAAGGCGACCTGGCCCGCGGTCTTCGGCATCGAACAGAGCCGGCGCGACGCGGCGCAGCTGATCGAAGAGGCGTTCGCCGCAATCGAGCCCTACGGCAGCCGCGCAGACGGGCTGAAGTCCGTGGCGCGCTACCTGGTGGAACGGCAGAATTAGCCGATGTTATCCGAAGAAGAAATCCGGAAAGCCCTGCGCGACTGCTTCGATCCCGAGCTCAGGCTCAACATCGTCGATCTTGGCCTGGTGTACAGGATCGAAACCGGACCCGATCCGGATTCGACGCCCAAATGGCCGCGGCAGTGGGTGAAGATTACCATGACGCTGACCACGCCGCAGTGCCCGGCCAGCGGCCTGATCTTCGAGCAGGTGCACAACCGTCTGGCCGGGATTCCCGGCATCGGCAAAGTAGATGTGGATCTGGTCTGGGAGCCCAGATGGACGCCCGACCGCGCCAGCGAAGTTGTGCGGCTGCAGCTCGGCCTCTGAACAGGCCGGCCGCAATCGTCCGGCGCGATCGGCAATTCAGCGCGACAGGGTATTGCGCAGCTTTTCGCCCTGCGCGGAAAGCTCCTCGATGGCTCCCTGCACGCGGGCAATCAGCTTGTGCACTTCCTCCAGATGACTGGGCAGCCGGTGCCACCAGGCGCGCACCGCCTCCTGCTGGTCGAGGATGACCAGCGTTGTGCCGGCGGCTGCCGTGGCCAGCCCGGCGCGGCGCTTGCCCGCCATCAGCAGAACGCCGCTGGCAGCCAGCGCTCCGGCCGCGGCCACGCGCACCCAGTACCGGTTATCGGCCGCGCATTGCTCTGTCGTGGAATTCCCGGATGCGGTCCCTGTTGCGGCAAGCGGCACTACCACCATCGATTTCTCCTTCCTGTCAAAGGCCGCCGAATGAGCCGGCGGAAGAATGCAATTGCCCGCTCATGGACGGCAAACCTGTTTGCGACACCGGCGCCTGCGGCAGGCGCCCCGGTTTATCAGATTTGGATGCACGCTCAGTCGAGGTCGAACTCGCGCAGCGGCTTCCCCTCCGGCGCATCCTTGGCCTTGCGCATGGCTTCGGCAAACTTCTTTTCCAGCAGTTCGGCCCTGTTCTTTTCCGCATCGACCGACTGCCGGAAGATAAACTCCTTGCGCTCGTCATGCTCGCGCATGGCCCTGGCGGCTGTTTCCAGATCCTCGAACATGCGCTTGCGCGGGGCGGAGGCATGACTGACGACCAGACCGGTCGACGCGTCTACCTTGATCATTGCACCGCAGTCGGGGCATGCCACTTCAAACATCTTTTCCTTCGCGCGCGTCATGACAAGGAGAATTGTAGGCTTTCGGAGGGCCGATTGCACAGACCGGCAGGCTGCTCTTCCGGGCTTGTCGAAAAGATTCCAGGGCATTGCATTCTTTCTTGACAGCTTCGCGCTGCGCAGAGAAACATGAATCCGCCGGGTTCGGCCGGGTTTGCAGGACGCGCAGCCGCGGCGGCCGGCTGCTGCGCGCCAGGAGCAAAGCATAGAGCGCAGGGGAGATGGAAGGGAGCCAGAGATGCATGCAGGGAAGCCATACCGGCTGGCTGCTTCAGGTGCACTGATTTGGGTTTCGGGCTTGACGGTGCTATCCATTGGCTGAATCCCGGCAATCGACGCGCGTGCGCTACTCGATCATCGCGATTCTCTTCGCGGTGAGCTGCTTCAGCTATGCGGACCGGGCGGCGCTTTCGCAGGCCGCCGTGGCGATGCCGAAGGGCATGAACCTGACGCCCGAGCGCATGGGGTATCTGCTTTTCGGCTTCGGCTGGGCGTATGTGCTGGGCCAGCTGCCGTCCGGCGGGCTTCTCGACCGCTTCGGATCGAAGCGCGTCTACGGCGTCGGCATCGCACTCTGGTCTGCGTTCGCGTTTTTTACAGCCTGGGCAGGCGATCTGCGCGCCGGCGCAGCCTTCACCGCGCTGTTTGTCCTGCGTCTGCTGGCGGGACTCGCGCAGGCGCCGGTGTTTCCCGGCAACGGGCGCATCGTCGCCGCGTGGTTTCCCGCCTCGGAGCGCGGGCGCGCCTCGGCCATCTTCAATGCATCGCAGTATTTCGCGCTGCCTGTCTTCGCTCCCATCTTCGGCTGGCTCATTCATACGGCAGGCTGGCGAAGCTGCTTCTGGTTTATGGGCGCGCTGGGCGCTGCGCTCACCTTCATCTGGTTCAGGAACATCTTTGGCCCGGTCGACCACCCCCGGATTTCGCCGGCGGAAATCGAGCTGATCGAACGCGGCGGCGGCCTCGTGCATACCGACGCCCGCGCCGACGCACAATCCGGCGCCAGGAAAAACACCCTCACCTGGGCCACGGTGAAGATGCTCGTGAGCCATCGCATGCTCGTCGGCGTTTACATCGGCCAGTTCTGCATCACCACGCTCACCTGGTTTTTCGTCACCTGGTTTCCGCTCTATCTTGCGCAGGCGCGGCACATGTCGGTGCTGAAGGTAGGCTTTGCCGCGGCCGTGCCCGGCCTGTGCGGCGGCGTCGGCGGCATTCTGAGCGGCGTCATCAGCGACCGCCTGCTCCGCCGCGGCTGCTCGTTGAGCTTCGCGCGCAAACTGCCCATCATGGCCGGCATGGGCCTGTCCATGACGATCGTGGCCTGCAACTATGCGCACGCGCAGAGCCTGATGCTTGCCTTCATGTCGCTGGCCTTCTTCGGCAAAGGCATCGGCGCGCTGGGCTGGGCGGTAATCGCCGACACCTCACCCCGGGGACTGATCGGCGTGAACGGAGCGCTGTTTAATTTATGCGGCAACATGGCCGGCGTGACCACGCCGCTGATCATTGGCGCCATCGTCGGCAGAACGCACTCCTACAACGGAGCGCTGCTGTTCGTCGCCGTCGTCGCGCTCGGCGCCATCGTGAGCTACGGCCCGATTGTGGGCGAAATCAGGCGTCTTGAACTGAAGCCGGATTCCGAGCCCGCGCCCGAGCCCTTAAGCGCCGCATGAATGCCCGGGCGCGCACAGGTTGATAAGCTGGTAACGAACAGACGCAGCTGAACAACGCCCACAGGAGAGCGCGACCATGCCCATCTCGGGCCAAAATCCGGGACTCGACCCGACCGGCTCGCCGCCGTCTTTGCGCAACCGGTTCAAGCAGGCCATCGCCAGAGGCGAGCGGCAGGTGGGGGTATGGAGCGCGCTGGCCAGCCCGATTGCGGCCGAAATCCTCGCCGGCGCCGGCTTCGACTGGCTCGTCATCGACGGCGAGCACGCGCCCAACGACATTTCCACGCTGGTCGCGCAACTGCAGGCCGTGCGCGGCTGTCCGGCGGAGCCTGTGTTCCGCGTGCCCTGGAACGACATGGTGGTGATGAAGCGGGCGCTCGATGTCGGCGCGCGCACGCTGATCGTGCCCTTTGTGCAGAATGCCGAAGAAGCGCGCCGCGCCGCGGCCGCCGTGCTTTACCCGCCGCGCGGCGTGCGCGGAGTGGCCGTGGTTGTGCGCGGCAGCGACTTTGGCCGCGTGCCGCAGTATTTGCAGAACGCGCACCTCGACACCTGCCTGCTCGTGCAGCTGGAGACCCGCGCAGCTCTCAAGGAGATCGAAGCCATCGCAAAAGTCGAGGGCGTCGATGGAATGTTCATCGGCCCGAGCGATCTGGCCGCCGACATGGGCCACCTGGGCGACAACAAGCACGCGGACGTGCAGGCGGCGGTCAAAGACGCGGCGGAAAGGATTCGCGCAACCGGTAAAGCGGCCGGCACGCTGGCGGCCAACGCCGACGATGCGGAGCGGATGTTCGAGTGGGGTTTCAACTTTGTCGCCGCGGCAATCGACGTGGCGCTGCTGGCGCGCAATGCGGAAGCCGTGGCTGCGAGGCTGAAAAAGTCGGCCTGCAGCCTGTAGCGCGGAGAAAGTCTGGCTCGGAGGGAAATGAATGGCGAACCTTGGATTTGTCGGACTCGGCATCATGGGCCGTCCGATGATGAAGAATCTTTTGAAGGCCGGACACACGGTTGTGGCCTACACGCGCAACGCCGGCGTGCTCGACGCCTGTGTGGCCGCCGGCGCGCAGCGCGGCGCGTCCAACAAGGACGTTGGCGCGCGCGCCGACGTGATCGTCACCATGCTTCCCGACGGTCCGGAAGTGGAAGAGGTGGTGCTGGGCGCGAACGGCATTCTCGAAGGCGCGCGGCCTGGCGCCACCATCATCGACATGAGCTCGATCAATCCGCTGGTCTCGCAGAAGATCGGCAGAGCATGCGCCGCAAAAGGCGTCGAGTTTCTCGATGCACCGGTGAGCGGCGGCGAACCGAAGGCCATCGACGGCACGCTGGCGATTATGGTCGGCGGCAGCCAGGAAGCGTTCCGCAAGGCCGAGCCGATCCTCAAATGCATGGGCTCGAGCGTAACCCTTACCGGACCGGTGGGCGCGGGCAACACCACCAAGCTGGCCAACCAGATCATGGTCGCGTGCAACATCGCCGCCATGGGCGAAGCGCTGACGCTGGCCACGCAGTGCGGCCTCGATCCCGAAGTGGTGATCAATGCCGTAAAGGGCGGCCTGGCGGGCAGCGCCGTCCTCAACGCCAAGGGCCCCATGCTGATTGCGCGGAACTTCAAGCCCGGCTTCCGCGTCCGCCTGCACCAGAAAGACCTGCGCAACGCGCTGCAGACGGCCGAAGCCACAGAGGTGGCGCTGCCCCTCACCGCGCTCGTGCAGCAGATGCTCTCATCGCTCGTTGCCGGCGGCAAAGGCGATCTCGATCACTCCGCAATCGCAACGGTGGTCGAGGAGCTTTCCCATGTCGAGGTAAAACGGCCGGCATAAGCTTGCCATTCCGCGCCGGATGGCTCTTTTCTCAACTGAGAAATTCGGCAATCGCCGCAACCACCGTCTGCTGCTCGTCCTCGCGCAGCTCGGGGAAGATGGGCAGCGCCAGCACTTCGCGGGCCGCGCGCTCGGCCTCGGGGAAATCGCCTTCTTTATAGCCGAGCCCTGCGAGAGCCTTCTGCATGTGCAGCGGCACGGGGTAGTAAATCTCCGAGCCGATCTGCCGCGCGGAAAGAAAATCCCGCAGCGCATCGCGGCGCGGCGCGCGGATCACGTACTGGTGCCAGACGTGGCGCGCGCCCTGAACTTCACGCGGCAGCACCACACCCTTGCCGGGGTACGGACTCCGCTCGGCCAGCCCCGCCGCCCGGAACAGCGCATCATACCGTGCCGCCACTAGGCGTCGGGCCTCCGTCCAGCCTTCGATGTACCTGAGCTTCACCGCAAGCACCGCCCCCTGGAAGCCGTCCATCCGCGCGTTCCAGCCCGGCTCGTCGTGGTAATAGCGGCGTCGCATGCCGTGCTGGCGCAGCATCCCGGCGCGCTCGGCCAGCGAGGCCGAGTTGGTCGCAACCATGCCCGCATCGCCGGCGGCGCTCAGATTTTTGGTGGGGTAAAAGCTGAAAGCGGCAATATCGCCCAGACTGCCGGCTTTTTTCCCCTTCCATTCCGCGCCCCAGGCCTGGGCGGCGTCCTCAATGATGGTTAGCCGCCGATCCTGTCCAAAACCCGAAAACGAAGCGCACTGGCCGTAGAGATGAACCGGCAGAACTGCCCGAATCTCCCTCGCGCCCGGGCCTTCCAGCACCGCCTCCACCGCCGCCGGAGACAGGTTAAAGGTCGCAGGGTCAATATCGGCCAGCACCGGCGTGGCCCCGGCGCGCAGAATGGAGCTGACCGAGGCGAAGAAGCTGAAAGGCGAGGTAATCACGGCCGAGCCCGGGCCGATTCCGGCCGCAGCCAGCGCCAGCCACAGAGCGTCCGTGCCCGACGAGCAGCCAACCGCATGGGCCACACCAAGTTGTTCTGCCGCTGAACGCTCAAACGCCGCCACGGCATCGCCCAGAATGAACTGCCGCGAGTCGAGAACGCCGGCCAGCGCCTCCAGCAGCTCCTCGCGGAGCGGGGCGTATTGCCGCTCCAGATCCAGCATGGGCACCGGAAGCGCTGCTCTGGCCGGCGCGGCGGCAGCGGTCGGCGAGGATGGGCCGGGGGCTTTCACCGGACAATCTTAGCAGTCAGGCTTAACGGCCGGATGCGGTAGTGGAAAGCTCCTGATCGCGGCCGGCCCTGTGTGAGCCGGAGGTAATGCCTGCAAAACAGGGTCTTTATGCGATATCTCAATGTGAAATCGGCATCAAAATCGGAAAATAATGCGGCAATTCGCCTTCCGGAGTTGAAAACCACAGCCAAACCGTTCTATTGTGGTCACATTGCGGGATACGACGGCTCCGGGAATGCCGGAGACGTGCCCGCGCTTTTGTATCTCCGCCATTACCAACTCAGAGCGGAGAAAAGTGAAGCGGCACATAAACCAGGAAAGAAGAACAGGAGATCGGCACATGGATAACAAGCCGGCACAAAATATTCAGGATACCTTTCTGAATACAGTTCGGAAAGACAAGACTCCCATCACCATTTATCTGGTCAGCGGCGTCAAGCTCACCGGCAGAATCCGGTCGTTTGACAAGTATTCCGTGCTGCTGGAAAACAACAGCCAGGAACAGTTGATCTTCAAGCACGCCATCTCCACGGTGGTGAGCAACCGCACTGTCATGCACGGCGAACATCGCCCGCAGGCCGTGACTACGGGAATGGGCCCGGCGCCCGTTCCGGCGCCTGCGCCTCCGGCAGTTCCCGCGGAACGGTGATGCGGGGAGACGCCGCACTTGGCAGGTGAACGAAGCAGGGCTGGCGGCTTCTCCGCCCCGTCGGAGTCTCTGGGAGCATGGGTCCGTCGCGGCGGCGAGGAACGTGCGGTTCTTGTAGGCCTGGGGCTGAGTGTTGATTTCGGCAATCGGGCCAGGCCACATCGCCCTGAGCGGTGCGACTCCGAGGAGCGTCCCGACTTCGATGACCCCCGCGCCGGCAGCTTTGCTTCCAATTCCCGCGCGCAGCCGCGCAGCCCGGCGGGCCGCGCCGGGCCGCCCGATCTCGATGCGGAAGAATCTCTTGCCGAGTTCAGAGAGCTGGTGCGCAGCGCCGGCGGCGAAGTTGCCGCCGAGCTTTTGCAGCGCCGTCCGCGGCCTGACCCGGCTACGCTCGTAGGCTCCGGCAAGGTCGAGGAGATCGCTGCTTTGGCGGCTTCCGCCCAGGCCGACCTGGTCCTTTTCGACCACGATCTGACGCCGACGCAGCTCCGCAACCTTGAATCGGCGCTGCCCTGCCGCGTGCTCGATCGCACGCAGTTGATCCTGGACATCTTCGCGCGGCACGCCCGCACACGAGAGGGGCAGCTCCAGGTGGAGCTGGCGCAGCTCGAATACCTGCTGCCGCGCCTCACCGGCCGCGGCAAAGCCATGTCCCAGCTCGGCGGCGGCATCGGCACGCGCGGACCCGGCGAAACGCAGCTCGAGACCGACCGGCGGCGCATTCAGCGGCGCATCGATCAGCTCAGGCGCGAACTGGAGGCGGTGCGGCGCGTGCGCCGGCAGCAGCGGCAGCGGCGCGAAGCCGTTCCAGTTCCCGCCGTGGCGCTGGTCGGCTACACCAACGCCGGCAAAAGTACGCTCTTCAACACAATTACCGGCGCTCAGGTGCTTTCGTCGCCGCGGATGTTCGCCACGCTCGATCCCAAGCTGCGCGCAGTTGAGCTTCCCAGCCGGCGCAAGGTGCTGCTGTCGGACACAGTCGGCTTCATCCGCAACCTGCCGCACACGCTCGTCACCAGTTTTCGAGCCACGCTCGAAGAAGTAGCCCAGGCCGAGGTGCTGCTGCATGTCCGCGATGCGGCAAGCGAGTACGGCGAGGAGCAGAAGGCGCAGGTAGAAAAAGTGCTGGGCGAGC
>DATGLJ010000243.1:0-10958 GCA_035294185.1 Occallatibacter sp.
GGGATAGGTGATGGTGAACGACCGGAAGGTCATGCCGCCGCGCTGTTCTTCGCCGGATTGCCGCAGGCTGAGCGGCTCGCCCAGGGGGCCGAGGCTCGATTCATAGTCGGAGACGGCCTGCGGCGTGAAGTAGTCGTTAAGATTGGGCGCAAGCAGCGAGCGGTCGAGCCGGCCGTGCTGCAGGCCGCGGTAGATCTCCAGCGCCTGCTGCTCGGGCGGCGCGAGCGGATAGCCGGCGACGGCCGGAGCCGCCAGCCGCGCAATCTGGCTCGCTGCTCCCACGGCATCCTGGTTTGTAGTCACGGCCACTGCGGCGTTCGCGTCGGGAAGGACTTCGTTCTCGGAGACGAAGCCTGACACTTCGCCGGAGTGCTCGATGGAGAGATGCCCGTCGCGCTGGACCAGCTCGACGCCGAGGCCGTAGTGCGTGCCTTTGCCGTCCTTCAGCCTGACCTCTGTGAACATTTGTCTGTAGCTGTCGGGCTTGAGGATCGACCGGGCGAGCAGGCTTATATCCCATAGCGCCAGGTCGTGCGGCGTCATGGCCAGCTCGCCGGCGGCGAACATCCAGCCCCGGCCCTCTGCCGGCGCGGGACGCAGCGGCCCAAGCGCGTGGCGATAGTAGCCCTCGGCGTCGGGCGGCGCGAGTTTGCTCTGGTCGGAGTTCCACACCGACTTCATGCCGAGCGGCCGGAAGATGCGCTCGGTAAGGAACTGGAAGAGCGGCTCGCCGGATACTTTCTCCACAATCGCGCCGGCGATTACGAAATTCGTATTTGAGTACTGCCACTCGGTGCCGGGCTCAAAGTCGAGCGGCTTTTTGCCCCAGGTGTCGATGATGTGCTGCGCGGTGGTGGGCTGGAGCATCGGCGTCATGGTGTAGTCCTCGGCGTAGTAGTCCTGGTAGCCGGAGGTATGGGAGAGAATTTCTCGGATGGTAACCTGGTCGCCGCGCGTGAGGCCGGGAATGTACTTGCCCACCGGATCGTCGATCGACAGCCTGCCTTCCTGCTGGAGCATGAGGATGGCTGCGGCGGTGAATTGCTTCGAGATCGAGCCGATGGAGTAGCGCATGTCGGGCGTTGCGGGCTGAGCGGGATCGAGACGGGCGTTGCCGTAGGCGTGCGCGTAGACGAGCTGCCCGTGCTGCACGACGGCAATCGAGGCCGAAGGCACGCCGGTGGCGGAGAGAACCTGCGTGACGATGCGGTCAATCTGCGCGCGCAGCGCGGGATCGATGCTGTCGACCGTTTGCGCCGAGGCTGCGGCAGATGGAAGGACAAAAAGACAGCTCAGGGTCAGGGCTCTTGCAAGGGGCTTCATGGCCGTCGATTTTATCCGACAGGATGGCGAATGGAGATGGCGGCCAGCGGGTCCGTTTGCAGTCGCATTCCTTCCGGGGGCTGAAGCCCGGAGGCCTTTTGCTCGACTGATGTACGGAGTCAGACCCGTGTACCCTGCAAGCGGACCCGCTACCAGGCGGCGAATGAGGATCGGCCGGATCGGCTACTCCTGCTCCATTGCGGCCTTCAATGCCGCGGCGTAGCGCTCGGGCAGGGGCTTGCGCCTGAGCTGATCGTCGCAGACTACGTGCACCGTTTCGCCTTCGGCGAGCAGGGCGTCTTCGCCGCCGCCGTGCGCCTTGCGCAGAATGCGATAGGCGAACTTCAGCACGGAGCCGCGGATCAGCGCCGGCCTGGTCTCGATGAGGATTTCGTCGTCGTAGCGGGCCGGCGAGCGGTAGCGGCAGTGCGCCTCGATAACCGGCAGGATGCAGCCGTGGTCGCGTTCGAGGCGGCTGTAGGCGAGGCCGAGCGAGCGCAGCAGCTCGACGCGGCCCAGCTCAAACCAGACCAGATAGTTGGCATAGTAGACAATGCCCATCTGGTCGGTCTCTGCATAGCGCACCCTGACCTGGGTGGTAACGGGCATGACGGCTCCCCAGGCAGATTTCAGGCGCCGGTCCTGTCTGTTACGCCTGACTGCCGGCCTGAAACCTGCATTGTTACGGCTTGGCGTGAGTGAACGTGTGCAGGTTGGTTACGTCGTTGAACATGATGAAGACGAAAAAGACCATGAGCACGACAAAGGCGGCCTGGTAGATCCGCTCCTTCACGTTCACGTTGATGTCGTGACGCATGACGCCTTCGATAACGAGCAGCAGGATGAGCCCGCCGTCAAGGATCGGAAAGGGCAGCAGGTTGAGGATGCCGAGATTGAGGCTGATCTCGCCGGCAAGCATGAACTTGGGCATCCAGCCGTGCATCTCCGCGGCTTCTCCGGCTGCCTGGGCGATGCGTACCGGCCCCATCAGCTGCGTAACCGAGACGCGGTGCGTGAACAGCCGCTCCAGCACCTCAAAGACCAACAGCGAATTCTGATTGCAGAAGGCGACGGATTTCTTCCATGCGGATGGGAAAGCGAGCGGCTGGTTACGGTACGGCGGCAGTTGCGAGCTGAAGCCGAGCATCCAGGTGGAATTGATTTTGACCGGCTTTGCCGTCAGTGAAGTCTTCACGCCGCTGCGCAGGATCTCAAGGTGGATGGGCTGGCCCTGGCCGGCTTGCAGATACGCCACCAGTGTGGTCACGAAATGGAATGGGTGCCCGTCGACGGTAACGATCTGGTCGCCGGCCTGAAGCCCGGCCGCCGCCGCCGGCGTTCCGGGCTGCACTTCCTTCACCTGGATGGGCCCGGGCATGTACTGCGGCTCGATGCCGGTGTCGCTGATATCGAAGTTTTCGTCCTTAGCTGCTGCCGGAATATGCAGGGTCGTGGAGATTGTTTTGCCCGCGCGATCAAGCGTCACCGGCACGTCGGAATTGGCGTTGAGCTTCAGCTGCTCCTCGACATCCGGCTCCCACTGGGGATTTTTCACGCCGTCGAAGCTGCGGATCACGTCGCCCGGCTCGATCCCCGCCCGCGCGGCTGCCGAGCCGGGCGTAACCCACTCCACGGTCGTGGATTTTACCTGTACGGAAGGCACTTCATTGATGAAGCTGTAGTAGAAGAGCATCAGCGCCAGGGCCAGCACGAAGTTGGCCGCCGGACCGGCCAGGCCGATCAGCGCGCGCTGCCAGCGCGGATGCGAGGTGAATGCGCCGGGGTCGCTGGCAACGTCCTGCGGGCGCTTATCCGGCGTCTCAAGATTCTGCTCCGGGCTTTCACCGGTCATTTTTACAAAGCCGCCCAGGGGCAACAGGCAGACCTTGTATTCGGTTTCGCCGTGTTTGAAGCCGAACAGACGCGGTCCGAAACCGAGCGAAAACGCCTCGACGCGTACGCCGCAAAGTTTGGCCACGATGAAATGCCCGAACTCGTGGACGATCACCATCACGCCGACCAGGACGATGAAAGCAGCGGCAGAAACCAGAAAATCATGCATAGATGTTATGTAAATCCTTTAAAAATCGATCAGAATCCGGACTTTTCGCCGGCCGATTCAACGGGATATGCAGTCTGACTCCGTCATTCCGCAGGCTGCCCGGGTCCTGGCGGTCTTATGCAGGATTTAAGGCCGAAGCCCTTTGGTGATCGCTCAAAGGAATCGCTCCCACCGTTGGACGCGGGCAAATGGCCGCCCGATTCCAGCGTTTGCTGCAACTTTCGCTCGGCAACCTTCACCGTTAAGCCTGCTGCCCGATCATCTGCTGCGCCACTTCCCGCGCAATCCTGTCCATGCAAAGCACTTCCTGAATTGTGGCCGGGTGCGCTTCCGGGGTACGGGCAAGCACCTGTTCAATTGTACGCGGGATTCCCATGAACGGAATCCGGTGCGACAGAAAGGCTTCGACGGCAATTTCGTCTGCGGCATTGAGGGCGATGCAGTGAGCGCCGCCCTTTTCGGCAGCTTCAAAAGCAAGCCGCAGGCAGGGGAAGCGTTCGAAGTCGGGCTGCTCGAAATCCAGATGCCTGAGGGCCGCTAAATCGAAGGTGAGGGCGGATTCGGGCCGCTCCGGGTAGGCCAGCGCGTAGAGGATGGGCAGCCGCATGTCGGTAACCGAAATCTGCGCCAGGATGGAGCCGTCGATAAATTCGACGAGCGAGTGGACGGTCGATTGCGGATGGACGGTGACGCGCACCTGACCGGGGCCAACGTCGAAGAGCCGGCAGGCTTCGATGACCTCCAGACCTTTGTTGAGCATGGTGGCCGAGTCGATGGTGATGCGGCGGCCCATCACCCAGGTGGGATGCCTGAGGGCCTGCTCGGGCGTGATGGAGGCGAACTGAGCGAGCGGCGTCTGGCGGAACGGGCCGCCGGAGGCTGTGAGCCAGATGGTTTTGACTTCGGCATGCGCGCCGGCGCGCAGACACTGATGCACGGCGTTGTGCTCGCTGTCGATGGGCAGAATGGGGACGTTGCGTTCGCGGGCGGCCTGAGTAAGGATTTCGCCGGCTGCGACCATGCACTCCTTGTTGGCCAGGCCGACGGGCTTGCCGGCGAGGATGGCCGCATGCGTGGCTTCCAGGCCGGCTACGCCGACGATGGCGGAGACGACAAAGTCGGCTTCGGCGTGGGTGGAACAGGCGACTGTGCCGGCGGCGCCGTGGACGATTTCGATCCCGGTAACGGCTGCCTGGCGCAGGCGCGCTGCGAGCTCGGAGGCCAGCTCCTCGGTGGCCATGGAGACGACCTTCGGCCGCCAGCGAACGGCCTGTGCGAAGGCCTCGTCGAGGTTGCGGCCGGCGGCGAGAGCCGCCACGGAAAAACGCTCCGGGAACTGCTCGACAATGGAGAGTGTGGATTGGCCGATGGAGCCGGTAGAACCGAGAATGGCAAGTCGTTTCAAAGGATCGACAATCTAGAAAGCCTGATGGATAACCTGAGCGTACCATAGTGCCGGCGCAGCCAGCAGCAGGGCGTCGATGCGGTCGAGGATGCCGCCGTGGCCGGGCAGCAGAGCGCCGGAATCCTTCACTCCGGCCGAACGCTTGAGCGCCGACTCGGCCAGGTCGCCCACCTGGGCCGCCACGTTCACGATGACGGCCAGGATCAGCCAGTAGCTGAGTTCGTCAGGATAGGAAAGCACGGCGGCGGGCAGCTTGCGCTGCAGCCAGGAGAGCAGGACGGAAGCCGCCGGCTGCTGGAGCCATTCGGCCAGCGCTACCAGGCCCGCGGCAACGAGAACGCTGCCGGCGACGGATGCCACAGCGCCTTCCCAGGTCTTGCCCGGGCTGAGCGTGGGCGCCAGCTTGTGCCTGCCGATGGCGCGGCCGGCATAGTAGGCGGCAATGTCGCCCGCCCAGACCGTGCAGAGCAGAAACAGCACAAGCGACGGGCCGTTGCCCTCGGGGGTTTCGCGCAGGGCGGGCAGCGCCAGCAGCGTGAAGCCCGCATAGAGAACGCAGAACATGGAGGCGGCCGAGTCGGCCATCATTTCGGCAACGGGACGCAGGAATGTGCAGTAGACCAGCAGGCCCAGGCAGAGCACGCCGAAAAAGGCCGGCGTGCGGTCGGGCCATTGGTAATTGACGGCAAATAGAGCAGGAAGCGCGAGCAGCAGCGCCATGCGCGGCGGGTGGATCCCGCGCTTCTGGGCAAGGCCGATGTACTCCCAGCCGGCAAGCGCAGAGACGGCGGCCACCGCAGTTGTGAACAGCCAGCGCGGAGCGACAAACACGAGAACAAGAACGACAGGGATCAGGGCTGCAGCAGTAACGACGCGCTTCATCGGGGTCTCGGTTGAGGATACACTGCCCGGGTGTTGAATTCGTCGAGTTTAGCAGCCCACCTTCGATTTAGACAGTCTTTACATGTTTTAGCTTTCGCCGTAACGCGGCAATTCCGCGGCGCCCGTCGATCTGCGAGCGCCGCGGGCGATCCTATTCAGGCAGGCGCTGGTGGAGCGTGGGATCGCTGTTGTTTCCGGCGGCCTGAGTCGTCGCAGCGGTTGCGTTGCCGCTGTCGCCGGATGCGGCTGCAAGCTCGGACTTTCTGTACCTGGGCACGCTGATGTAGCCGTGGATGTGGTTTTTGGTGATGCTGTTGATGACGATTTCGACGGGCATTTGCGTGTCCGGCGTGTAGTACATGACCGGCTGATCGAGATTCACGTGCTTCTGCTGCACGGTGCGGTCATCCACAATCAGATTCAGGTCGGCGTACTGGTGTTTTTCATTGGCCTTTCTGAGACTTATGTTGAGCGGGCCGGTGCGCTGGAACTGTTTGGACCTGGTGAGATCGAATTCGAAGTAATTGCGCTCGCCCTTTTTCTCAAGAAGTACCAGCTCGTCGTGCGTGCGGGCGATGCTGCCGCTCAGCTCAGTGCGCGCGCTGTTAAGGTCGTTGCGCGCTTCCTCGCGGGACTCCTGGATTTCCTTACCCTGCTCATCGAGCTGCGACTGGAGCTTGCGCAGGCGAGACTCGTAGGCGCTGGGCCGGCGGACGGAACTGTGGCGGATTGCTGTACCGCCGGCGCGCCTGGTGGGGGAGGGCTTTTCGGTCTGCTCCGGCTGCGCGGCCTGGCTTGCAGCCTGCTCGTTCGCGGCCAGCTGCCTGATCTGCGCCGAGAGCGCGTCGATCTGGCTGCGCGTGGCGTTGAGCTGGGCCATCTCCTGCTGGTTCTCGGTGGCCAGGGCCTGGGCGCTGTGGTGCTCGTGGGCGGCGTAGACGAGGCCGCTGATGCGATGAGCCCGGCGGCGACGTAAGTCGTGATGCGGCGCGTGTGGAGAGGTTCGCTGGTCTGTTCCTCCACCAGAGACTTGTCATCCATCATGAATAACCTCCTGCAGGGGAATCGGCCTGGGCAGGCAATAGACAGTTCCACCTTTACGGCAAGCACGCGCCGTACCATGCTGGCAACCAGTTAACTATTTGAAAATGGCCGGCTTGACTTTATGGGAGGGCGGCGGCCGTGCAGAAATTTCATAACAGCCGGAAATTTCTGCACGGCGAAAGGCCGGATTCGAGGGGGCCCCAGGCGCGTTCGCGCCTTCGATGCGGCCCGCAGCGGCAGGATGTCAGGGCACGAAGACGTGCAGGCGGACGTTCCACCTGGTGCTCTGACCCGGCTGCAGGGTGACCATCCCGGTGTTCATCTTTCCCCATATTTTGCTGAATGGATCGGCGAAGTTGTACTGGTCTTCGATGGCGACGAAGTTCTTGTCGGGAGGAGCGTACATCTGGATGGTGCGAATCCCGGGCGAGAGGCCTTCGATATCGACGCCGTAGTGGGCGGCAGGATCGATGACCTGGGTGGTGACGACGCCGTTCTTCCACTGGAGATGGCTCCAGTTGTCGTCGTAGAAGTTGCTGTCGAGGGCGCGGCCGCCGGGGACGTTGAGGTCGTACTGGCCGGTGGCAGGGACGAGCTGGCCGGTGGGGAAGACATTATCGTAGTTGTCCACCTTTGCGATCATCGTGCCGGGAATGCGGATGCGGACCTGGCGGCGGTTGCCGGAAGGCAGGTTGAAATATGGATGCCAGCCGATGGCGATGGGCTCGGCTTCATGGCCGACGTTGTGAGCGACCACCGAGGCATCGACGGCTTCGGCAGAGAGCGTGATGGTGATGACGAGGTCGGTGCTGGAGAGCCAGTGGCCGCCGAAGTTGCCAGCGTGGATGACGCCGCTGACCTGCGCGCCGCCTTCTGTGTGGGTGACGCGAACGTCTTCGGCGTGAGCCTTGAGGATGAGTCCGTGCATGGCGTGACGCTCGGCGCCGGGCAGCTTGCCGATGTTATTGGCGGGCAGCGTGAGGGTGTGGCCTTCCCAGGTGGTGGTGAGGGTTTTGCCGTCGGCGGAGAGCCTGCCGCGGATGCGGTTAGGGTAGGGAACGAGGAACGCAGCGCCGAGACGGTAGCCGAGATCGCCGTTTGGCGTGTCCTGGTGGTCGAGCATGTTTTCGGCGGTGGCCAGATCGGGCGAGGCGAGCACGGGGACTTCGCCTTTGCCCGGGAAGTTCGCCGTGATGTAGAGCAGCTCCATGCCGCGGCCGGGCAGGACGGTGACGGAGGTAAACTCCGGCCGGGTTTTGCTGACGGCGGTGCGGGTGATGGTGACGGGCTTTTCGCCGCCGATGGTGATTTGGGCCGAAAGGGCAGCAGTGAAAACCAGGAGGGTAAGGGCTGCAACCAGGATCGCGGATTTCTTCATGGATATCTTTCCGGTGGGGCGGGAATTGTCCGCAGGGCCGCGGGATTTCAGGAGCCATCGCGGGCCCGATGCGGCGGCGGAGCCATTCTACGATATTGGGGGCGGCGTGCGGGGCCTGCGCCTTGCCCGACTCCCGGCCGCAAACAGCACAGCCAGCAGCGGAGCAGGCACAGAAAGCGTGAGCTACTGGCGGGCGGTGACGTTGCCGGAGATCTCGGGCGATGGCTGGACTGTGGCGAGAACTTCGGTTTCCGGTGGCAGCGTGGGCAACGGACCCTCAAGCGCGAGCGCCAGCACCTCGTCCATATTGTCCACGAAGTGGAGCTTCATGGAGTTCCTGATGTTGTCGGGCAGCTCGGCTACGTCCTTCTCGTTGGCGCGGGGCAGGATGGCTTCAAAGAGGCCGGCGCGCAGAGCGGCCAACAATTTCTCTTTTAGCCCGCCGATGGCGAGTACCTTGCCGCGCAGCGTGATCTCGCCGGTCATGGCGATGTCGCGGCGCACGGGGATGCGGGCCAGAGCGCTGGCGAGAGCCGTGGCGATGGTGATGCCGGCCGAGGGGCCGTCCTTGGGGATGGCGCCCTCGGGCACGTGCAGGTGCAGATCGACGTTGCGGTAGAAATCGCGCGGCAATCCGAGCGCATGGGCGCGGGCGCGGATGTAGCTGAGCGCAGCCTGGGCCGACTCCTGCATCACGTCGCCGAGCTGGCCGGTGATGGTGAGCTTGCCCTTGCCGTCAAGGACCTGCACTTCGGTGGTGAGAATGCTGCCGCCGATCTCCGTCCACGCAAGGCCGGTGACCAGGCCGATCTCGCTCTTTTCATGCGCTTCGGAGTCGCGGAACTTGGCCACGCCGAGAAATTCGCTGACGTTCTGCGCGGTGATCTCTTCTTTGTGTTTCGGTCCCTGCTTGACCACCTTGCGGGCTACTTTGCGGCAGACGTTGCCGATCTCGCGCTCGAGGTTGCGCACCCCGGCTTCGCGTGTGTAGTGGCGGATGATCTCGAGAATGGCGTCGTCTTTGAAGACGATGTTTTTTTCGCTCAGGCCGGTCTGCTCGCGCTGCTTCCTGACCAGGTACTGGCGCGCGATCTCGAGCTTTTCCTGTTCGGTGTAGCCCTGCAGGCGAAGAATCTCCATGCGGTCCTGCAGCGCCGGCGGAATGGTGTGCAGCACGTTGGCCGTGGCGACGAAGAGAACCTGCGAAAGGTCGTAGTCAACGTCGAGGTAGTGATCCTGGAACGTGGTGTTCTGCTCGGGGTCGAGGACTTCGAGCAGAGCGCTGGCCGGATCGCCGCGGAAGTCCGAAGAGATTTTGTCGACTTCGTCGAGCAGGAAGACCGGGTTTTTGGTGCCGGCGCGCTTCATGTGCTGGATGATCTGGCCGGGCATGGCGCCGATGTAGGTGCGGCGATGGCCGCGGATTTCGGCCTCATCGCGCACGCCGCCGAGCGAAAGGCGGACGAACTTGCGGCCGGTGGCCTTGGCGATCGACATGCCCAGCGAGGTTTTGCCCACGCCCGGAGGTCCGACGAAGCAGAGGATCGAGCCTTTCGGATTTTTAACGAGCTGGCGGACGGCGAGGAACTCGAGGATGCGCTCTTTGATTTTCTCCAGACCGTAGTGGTCGGCGTTGAGCACCTTCTCGGCGTAATCGATGGAGCGCGTCTCCTTGGACTTTTTCTTCCACGGCACGGCCAGCAGCCAGTCGATGTAATTGCGGCTGACGGTGGACTCGGCCGACATGGGCGGCATGGCTTCGAGCTTCTTGAGCTCCTGCATGGCCTTGTCGAGCACATCCTTGGGCATGCCGGCGGCTTCGATCTTTTTGCGCAGCTCGTCAAATTCGCTTTTTTCGCCGCGGCCCAGTTCTTTCTGGATGGCCTTGATCTTTTCGTTAAGGTAGTACTCTTTCTGCGCCTTCTCCATCTGGCGCTTGACGCGCGACTGGATGTTGCGGTCGAGGTCGAGCTTTTCGATCTCGATATCGAGCACGTCGGCGATGCGGGCCAGGCGCGCGGCCGGATCGAAGATGGCCAGAAGCTCCTGCTTTTCCTCGATGCCGAGCTGCAGGTTGGCGGCGATGATGTCGGAGAGCTTGGCCGGCTCGTCCATGCGGACGGTGGCGATGATGGTTTCGTAGTTGAGCGACTGCTGCAGCTTGACGTAGCTCTCAAAGAGCGTGGTGACCCGCTGCATGAGCTGCTCGACGGCCGGCGTCATCTCGAACTCGCGCTTGCCGGTGCGGACTGTGGCTACGAAGAAACCGTCGCGGTCGGTGACCTCGATGGACTTGGCGCGCTCAATGCCTTCGACGAGGACTTTGATATTGCCGTCGGGCATTTTCACGCTCTGAACGATGTTGCAGATCGAGCCAACCTGGTAGATGTCCTTGGCCTTGGGCTCGTCGATGGACGCATCGTGTTGCGTGGCCAGGAAGATCTTGCGGTCGCCGGTAAGCGCTTCTTCAAGCGCGCGCACGCTCGACTCACGGCCCACCACAAACGGGGTCATCATGTAGGGGAAGATGACCATGTCGCGGATGGGCATCATGGGCAGCTTGCGCGGCTCGTTTTTATCGCGGGGTATGGTCATTGCAACACCTGAACGGGGATCGGCGCGCTGAGGCGCCGCCCTGCTCCCATTTCATTATGGGTCGGCTGGGTCCTCTGGAGAGATTGTACAGCGGTTCGCAGGCCGGCGCGAATGCGGCGATATAGAGGCGGTACCGGCTTTTCCGGTATGATGCGCAGCGGAGGCTGATGAGGATGACGGAAGCGATCATTGCGCAGAGGGGTCCATACGAGGTGGAGGTTGAGGCGGGCAAGAGCTACTTCTGGTGCGCCTGCGGACGCAGCGCAACT